>NZ_JAPWHT010000483.1:0-7623 GCF_027270795.1 Streptomyces sp. ActVer | reverse complement strand
GGGGCGCCCTGAGCGGGTGGCTCGGGGCTGCCCTGTGGTTCCGGCGGAGGGCAGGCGCGAAGGGCCTCTCGGGTCTGTGCGACGGTCCGGTGGAGGGTTCCGGTGGTGAGTGGAGGGACGTCTTGCGTGGGTGGCCTGGGTCGGCCCTGGGGCTGGGCGGAGGGCCGGCGCGAGCGGCCTCCCGGGCCTGTGCGGCGGTCGGGCGAAGGGCCTCGGCGGCGGCCGGACGGCTGGCCGCGCCCGGCCCGACGGCGGGTCCGCGCAACGGTCGAAAGGCCCCGCGCAACGAACACGCGCCTGCCCGCGATCAACGCAACGATCTTGCGGAGGCGCGCAAGGTTGCTGCATTACGGCTGGAAAGGCTGTCCTCGTAGAGTCATGCGCTGAACGTAGTGTGGCGGGGACCCCGTGCACGGTGGTCCCTTCCTTCGGACTGCCGTGGGGCCGCGCCGCCCTGACCGGCAGCGATGAAGGAGCCAGCCGCGTGCTCGACCACGGCGCACCCCCACAGTCCCGCAGTCACCCCACCCCCGAGCCCCCGGGAGCCGGCGCGCGTCTGATGCGCCGTAAGCCCGTGGAGAGCCTGGTCGCGGAGGGTGGCCAGGGCGAGGGCGGCAGCCTGCGGCGCTCCCTCGGCCTCTGGCAGCTGACGATGATCAGCATCGGCGCCACGCTCGGCACGGGCATCTTCGTGGTGCTCGGCGAGGCCGTCCCCAAGGCGGGCCCGGCCGTCACCGTCTCCTTCGTGATCGCCGGCCTCACGGCGCTCTTCTCCGCCCTCTCGTACGCCGAGCTGGCGGGCACCATCCCGGTCGCCGGGTCCTCGTACTCGTATGCGTACGCAACCATGGGCGAGCTCATCGCCTGGATCTGCGGCTGGTGTCTGGTCCTGGAGTACGGCGTCTCCGTCGCGGCCGTCGCCGTCGGCTGGGGCGAGTACCTGAACGAGCTGCTCGACGGCACGATCGGCGTCACCATTCCGGACGCGCTCTCGGCGCCGCCCGGTGACGGCGGAGTCTTCAACCTGCCCGCGCTCATCGTCGTACTCCTCGCCATGGCGTTCCTGCTCGGGGGCGCCCGCGAGTCCGCGCGCGCCAACACCGTCATGGTCGTCGTGAAGATCGCCGCGCTGCTGCTGTTCTGCGCGATCGGCATCCAGGGCTTCCGGTCCGGCAACTACGAGAACTTCATGCCGCTCGGCATGGCGGGCGTCAGCGCCGCCGGAGCGACCCTCTTCTTCTCGTACATCGGGTTCGATGCGGCCTCCACTGCGGGCGAGGAAGCCAAGAACGCCCAGCGCGACCTGCCGCGCGCGATCATGCTCTCCCTGATCATCGTGACCGCGCTGTACGTGCTCGTCGCGGCCGTCGCCGTCGGCGCGAAGCCCTGGCAGGGCTTCACCGACTCGGAGGCCGCGCTCGCCGGGATCATGAAGGACGTCACCGGAGACGCCTTCTGGGGCACGCTGCTCGCGGCCGGAGCGGTCATCGCCATCGCGAGTGTCGTACTGACCGTGCTCTACGGGCAGACCCGCATCCTCTTCGCCATGTCCCGCGACGGGCTCGTGCCCAAGGTCTTCTCGCGCGTCCACGCGAAGACCGGTACGCCCCGCGTCAACACAGTCATCGTGTCCCTGTTCTGCGGTGTCCTCGCCGCCGCGATTCCGCTCGGGCAGCTCGCGGACGCGACCAGCATCGGCACGCTCTTCGCTTTCGCGCTGGTCAATGTGGCCGTCGTGGTGCTGCGGCGTACGCGGCCCGAGATGCCCCGTACGTTCCGGGTGCCGTTGTCGCCGGTGATGCCCGCGCTGGGCTTCGCCTTCTGCGTGTGGATGATGGGCAGCCTCGACACCGTGACCTGGGTCGTCTTCGGGGTCTGGATGGCCGTCGGGCTCGTGTTCTACTTCAGTTACGGCTATCGCCGCTCCCGTCTCGCCACTCCAGAGAAGTGATCCACCCGCAGTGCTGAACGATCTCGACGAACGCATCGTGCACGCCCTCGCCGAGGACGCCCGCCGCTCCTATGCCGACATCGGGCAGGAGGTGGGGCTGTCCGCGCCCGCGGTGAAACGGCGGGTGGACCGGTTGCGGGCGACCGGGGCGATCACCGGGTTCACCGTTCGGGTCGACCCCGCCGCGCTCGGGTGGGAGACCGAGGGGTTCGTCGAGATCTACTGCCGGCGGAACACGTCGCCGGAGACGATTCAGCGGGGGCTGGAGCGGTATCAGGAGGTTGTGGCCGCGTCCACCGTCACGGGGGAGGCGGATGCGATGGTGCAGGTTTTCGCTTCTGACATGCGGCATTTCGAGCGGGTGCTTGAGCGGATTGCCGGGGAGCCGTTCGTGGAGCGGACCAAGTCCGTGCTGGTGCTTTCGCCTTTGTTGCGGAGGTTTTCTTCGGGGTCGCCCACGTAGGGGGTGTGCGGGGTGGTGGGGGTGGCTGCGAGTGTGCCGTGGCCGGCCGCGCAGTTCCCCGCGCCCCTAAAATATTGCGCAGTTCCCCGCGCCCGTAAAAGATTGCGCAGTTCCCCGCGCCCCTAGAGACTGCGCAGTTCCCCGCGCCCCTGGAGGGGCGACCCCCGGTCCGTAGTCACGTGCGGGTGGGTGGGGGCTGGTCGCGCAGTTCCTCGCGCCCCTGAAGGGCCGGGCTCAGAAGTCCGACTGACCCGACTGGCGGGCCAAGGCGTTGTTGGCTATGGAGTTGTGGACGCTGAAGGTGATGGCGTCCGGGCGGTAGCGGTCGTCGGACCATTCGACCGGGCGGCCTTCGCGGGTCGTCGTGACGCGGCGGACGCGTAGGAGGGGGCTGGTGCGGCGGACGTCGAGGAGTTCGGCGTCCTGGGCGCCGGCCGCTACCGCGTCGATGACGTGCTCTCCGTAGGCGAAGACGAGGCCGGTGTCCTCGTACAGGCGCTGGGTGACCGAGGGGCAGTCGGGTTCGACGGACTCGACGGCGGGGGAGATCCAGGCCGCGTAGACCGTGCGCTCCAGGAGGACCGGGTCGCCGTCCAGGCCGCGTACGCGCAGGACGTGCAACACCGGGGTGCCCGTGGACAGTTGGAGGCGGACGGAGTCCTCGGGGGTGGCCGGGCGGTACTGCGACGACACCACGTGGCCCGTCGCCTCGCGGCCCATCGCGCGGGCCCACTGGGCGAAGGAGCGCAGTTCCTCGAAGGACTGGCTGCGGCGGCTCGCGAGGACCACGCGGCGGGCGCCCTGCCGGGAGCCGATGAGGCCCTCGGCGGTCAGGGCGGCGACGGCCTGGCGGACGGTACCGCGGGAGACGCCGTAGCGGGACGCGAGGTCGGTCTCGGCCGGCAGTCGACTGCCCACCGTGTACTCCTCGCGGTCGATCGCCCGCCTGAGTTCCTCGGCGATCTCCTCGTGTCGCGGCGCCATGCTCCCCCTCTGTGCGCAGTTGTGTACCCCTTGATCAGCCTAGACGAGGATCGCTGGTGACACGTGCGCCCGGCGAGTGGCAGTGAAATCAAGGGTCACGGTTTCGACAATGTTTACGAACAGGTCATCAATGGCGGGCCTACTTGGGCCAACTTGTTCAGACAAGTTCTGCTGACCAGCTCTGCGTCTCGAGTGATCCCTGCGCGCCCCCTGGAGAAGAACGTGACCGTGTCCCTGCCCAGAACAGCCGTCTTCGTCGGCGCCGCCGCACTCGCCCTGAGTGCCTGCGGCGCGGCCCCCGACGACGCGTCCACCACCACCGACGGCAGGAGCGCCGCCACCGCGACCTCCGCCGAGGCCTTCGGCGGCATGGACGCCCTCGTGAAAGCGGCCAAGAAGGAGGGCACGCTGCAGGCGATCGCGCTGCCCCGCGACTGGGCCAACTACGGCGCCCTGATCGACGGCTTCCAGAAGAAGTACGGCATCAAGGTCGAGGTCGAGAACCCCGACGGCGCCAGCCAGGACGAGATCAACGCCGTGACGTCGAGGAAGGGGCAGGACCGGGCGCCCGACGTCCTCGACCTGGGCAGTTCGTTCGCGCTCAGCGCCGCCCAGCAGGGACTCCTCGCGCCCTACAAGGTCGCGGGCTTCGCCGACATCCCCGAGGGGCAGAAGGACGCGAAGGGCCGCTGGTTCAACGACTACGGCGGCTACATCTCCATCGGCTGCGACGCCAAGCGCGTGAAGAACTGCCCGACCACCTTCGCGGACCTGCTGAAGCCGCAGTACAAGGGGCAGGTCGCGCTCAACGGCAACCCCACCAAGTCCGGTTCGGCCTTCGGCGGCGTCTGGGCGGCCTCCCTCGCGAGCGGCGGCTCCTTCGACGACATCCAGCCCGGCCTCGACTTCTTCGCCAAGCTGAAGAAGAACGGCAACTACACGCCCGTCGAGTCGACTCCCGCCACGGTCGAGAAGGGCGAGACGCCGATCAGCATCGACTGGGACTACCTCAACGCGGGGTACGCAGACGAGTTCAAGAAGAAGGGGCTCGACTGGAAGGTCGCGGTCCCGTCCGACGGCAAGTTCTCCCAGTACTACTCGCAGGCCATCAACAAGGACGCCCCGCACCCGGCGGCCGCCCGCCTGTGGCAGGAGTACCTCTACAGCGCCGAGGGCCAGAACCTCTGGCTCAAGGGATACGCGCGCCCGGCCCTGATGACCGCCATGGAGAAGGCCGGCACGCTCGACAAGACCGCGGCCGCCAAGCTCCCCGAGGTCTCCGGGACGCCCTCCTTCCCGACCGAGGCCCAGCAGAGCAAGGCCAAGACCGTGCTCGGCCAGGGCTGGGGCAAGGCCGTCGCCGGATGACCGCGACCCTCACCCGTGTGGACGTGGCGCCCGTCGCTTCGCCGAAGCGGCGGCGCCACGCGCCCGGCTGGCTCGCCGTCGTCCCGCTGCTCGCCTTCGTGGCGCTCGCCTTCGGGATCCCCGCGCTTGCCATGCTGAACGGCGCGTTCACCGTCAAGGACCCGGCCACCGGGGCGACTTCGTACACCACGGCGAATCTGACCGCCTCGCTGAAGGGCGCGTACCTCACCGCCCTGCTCGGCAGCGTCAAGCTGTCCGCCGTCTCGGCGGTCATCTCGACGGTGTTCGGCCTGCTGGTCGCCCAGGCCGTCGTGACCTCCCGCTTCCGCGCGCTGCGCGAGGCCGTGCTCACCGCGTCCGGGGTGCTCGCCAACTTCGGCGGCGTCCCGCTGGCCTTCGCGTTCGTCGCCACCCTCGGCAACTCCGGTGTCCTGACCCGCTATTTCGGCCTCGCCGACAAGGGCTGGAGCCTCTACAGCTTCTCGGGTCTGGTGATCGTCTATCTCTACTTCCTGATCCCGCTGATGGTCCTCACCATCACCCCCGCCCTCGACGGACTGCGCGTCCAGTGGCGCGAGGCCGCGCGCAACAACGGGGCCACCGCCGTGCAGTACTGGCGGCACATCGCCCTGCCCGTCCTCGCGCCCTCCCTCCTCGGCGGATTCGTGCTGCTCTTCGGCAGCGCCTTCGCCGCGTACGCCACCGCCGCGGCCATGGTGGGCAGTTCGGTCCCGCTGGTCACCCTCCAGATCGCCGACGCCATCTCCGGCAACGTCCTGGTCGGCCAGGAGAACGTGGCGCTCGCCCTCAGCCTCGACATGGTCCTCGTCGCGGGCCTGGTGATGGCCGTGTACCTGCCCCTGCAACGACGGAGCGCGCGATGGCTCGACAACTGAACCAGTCCGTACGTCCCTGGCGCGGGGTCGTCCTCGCCGGCGCCGCGCTCTACTTCCTGGTGCCGCTGGCCGCGTCCGTCGTCTTCACGGTCGACGTGCCGGGGCAGGGCATCACCTTCGACGCGTACACACAGATCTTCGGCACCGACGGGTTCGTCTCCAGCCTGCTGCTCTCGCTGGAACTGGCCGCCGCCACCATCGCGATCGTGCTGCTGCTGATGGTGCCCGCCATGGTCGCGCTGCGGCTCGGCGCGCCGAAGCTGCGGCCCGTCGTCGAGATCGTCTGCTCGCTGCCGCTCGTCGTCCCGCCCATCGCGTTCGTCGCCGGGATCGGCACGGTCCTGAAGTGGGGGCCCGAACACCTCTCCCGCACCCCGCTGTTCCAGACCTTCGTGTCGATCCAGAACCCCGACTTCCCGTTCGTCCTCGTCCTCGCGTACGTCGTGATGGCGCTGCCGTTCGTGTACCGGGCCCTGGACGCCGGGCTGCGCGCGATGGACGTACGCACCCTCGTCGAGGCGGCCCGCAGCTGCGGCGCGGGCTGGCCGCAGGCGCTCGTACGGGCCGTGCTGCCGAACCTGCGCGGGGCGCTGCTCAACGCGTCGTTCCTCACCCTGGCCCTGGTGCTCGGCGAGTTCACCGTCGCCCAGCTGCTCGGCTTCCAGCCGTTCGCCGTGTGGATCGTCAACGTCAGCGGTTCGCAGGCCCAGTTGTCCGTCGCCGTCTCCGTGCTCAGCCTGCTCGTCACGTGGGCACTCCTTCTCGCGCTCGCCGGGTTCGGCGGCCGCTCCCGTACCGCTCCCCGGGGATGAACCATGACCGCAACCACGCTTGAGAAGGCGGCCACGACGGCCGCGACCGTCGAATTCCGTGGCCTGCGCCGGGAGTTCGGCCGGACCGTCGCCCTCGACGGGCTCGACCTGACCGCACGGCCCGGTGAACTCCTCGCCCTGCTCGGCCCGTCCGGCTGCGGCAAGACCACCGCACTGCGGATGCTCGCCGGGTTCGAACACCCCGACTCCGGTGAGGTGTTGGTCGACGGCGAGGACGTCACGCGCGTCCCGGCCCACCGCCGCGACGCCGGGATGGTCTTCCAGTCGTACAGCCTCTTCCCGCACCTCAGCGCGCTCGACAACGTCGCCTTCGGGCTGCGGATGCGCAAGGTGCGTACGACCGAACGGCAGGCGCGCGCGGCCGAGTTGCTCGAACTCGTCGGCCTCGGCGACAAGGGCGGGAACTTCCCGCACCAGCTCTCCGGCGGTCAGCAGCAGCGTGTCGCGCTCGCCCGCGCGCTCGCCCTGCGGCCCCGCGTCCTGCTCCTCGACGAACCGCTGTCGGCGCTCGACGCCAAGGTACGGCTCACGCTGCGCGAGGAGATCCGCCGGCTCCAGCAGGAACTCGGCATCACCACCCTGTTCGTGACACACGATCAGGAGGAGGCGTTGTCGATGGCGGACCGGGTCGCCGTGATGCGCGCCGGACGGCTCGAACAGTGCGCGGCTCCGGCCGAGTTGTACGGTCGGCCCGCGACCGCGTTCGTCGCCGAGTTCGTCGGCACGATGAGCCGCATACCGGGGCGGGTGACCGACGGGACGGTCGAAGTGCTCGGGCAGCGGCTGCCGGTCGACGGCGAGGCGCCCGCCTCGCCGGAGGTGGACGTGCTCGTACGGCCGGAGGCGGTACGGCTGACGGCCGAGGACACCTCGGATGCCCGCGTCGTCGCCTCCGCCTTCCTCGGCGCGGCCACCCGCGTCACCGTCCGGCTCGCCGACGGCACCGAGGTGAAGGCCGACCTGCCGACCCACGAGGCCGCCGCGCTGGGCGCGGGAACCGCCGTGACCGTGAGCCTGCCGGAGCGTCCCGTCCTGGTCGCCGACCGCCTGTGAGAGAGAGCCGCGTGACCCCCCACATCCCCCACACCACCCCTGCCGCCGACACCCCTCGACGCCCCCAACAGCCGC
>NZ_JAPWHT010000482.1:0-7628 GCF_027270795.1 Streptomyces sp. ActVer | reverse complement strand
GTCTCCGCTCCCGCCCCCGCCCTCCGACCCCCACGCCGAGATCACCGCCGCCGTCGAGAGCGGCAGGCACGCCGAGGCCGCGGAGCTGGCCGGGCGGCGGGAGCAGGAAGCGCTGCGGGCGCACGGGCCCGGCGCCGACGAGGTCGTGCACTGGATGGAAGTACGGGCGGATCTGGCCATGTTCGCGGGCGACGCGGAGCTCAGCTGCCGGATCTGGCTGGCGGTGGCCGACGTACGGCTGGCCGCGGGGCAGGAGCCGGGCGCGCCCGGTGTCGAGGCGGCCGTGGACCGGGCGCATCACCAGTGGGGCCGTATCGACGACTCCGCGCGGGCCCGTGAGCTCGGGCCCGCGCTGGCCGACCTGCGCCTGCGCGTTCCGGGGCGTCGGCAGGGCGCGTTGGACGATGTCCAGCGGCACCTCAGCCGGCTTCAGGCACAGGTCTGACGAGGCTGAGCCTTTCCTCGTCGCCGGAAGGCGCCGGGGAGCGCGCTTCCGAGAGGCAAGTGAATCAAGCCAAGATCACGAATCGGTCTGGGCCTGATCAGAGTTCCCTCAGAAATCCCTGTGCGAGTAGACGTCCCCCGGACGTGATGGCCTGGCACGGGGCGACGCTGCACCACCCGGCCGGGTTCTGCGCGGCCAGGCCGGGTTCAGTCCGCGCACAGCAGATAACCCGTGCCGCGCACGGTCCGTATGAGTGCCTGACCGGGACAGCCCAGCTTGCGGCGCAGGTAGTAGACGTACGTGTCGACGCTGCCCGAGCCCTCGGCGCGGTGGTTCCAGACGCGCTCCTGGATCTGGGCACGGGTCAGCACCCGGCCGGGGTTCTCCATCAGGTAGCGCAGCAGGGCGAATTCGGTGGTCGTCAGGCTCACCGGCCGTCCGCCGGACCAGACTTCGTAGGTGTCGGCGTCCAGCCGTACGTCGCCGGCCAGCAGGCTGCGGCGTTCGGCCGAGCGGACCGAGGTGCGGCGCAGGAGCGCCCGGACCCGGGCCGCGAGTTCCCTGAGTTCGAAGGGCTTGGTGACGAAGTCGTCGCCGCCCAGGTCGAGTCCGCGGACGCGCTCGTCGACCGTGTCGCGGCCGGTGAGGAACATCACCGGCATGGTGTGGCCCCGCGTACGCATCGTCCGGCAGACCTCGAAGCCGTCGATGCCGGGGAGGCCGACGTCGAGCAGGACGAGATCGGGGCTGTGACGGGAGAGTGCCTCCAGCGCCTGGCGGCCCGTGGCGGCGCCGGTCACCCGGAAGCCGAGGAACTCCATCGCCGTGGTGAGCAGGGCGCGCACGCTCTCGTCGTCGTCGACGACGAGAAGGTGGGCGGGGGCAGGGGAGACAGGGGTGGTCATGTCCTGTTCCTTCGCTGTGCCGACCGTGAAGGTGGGGGGTTATTGAGGATTCAACCTCAGGGGGGGGCACATCGTCACACGTACCGCTCGGTAGCGGGTAACACGTGTTACCGAGCAAAAATCTCCAACGCCCCCGACACCAGCGTCCGTACGCCCGGCCCGACCGTCGCCAGGTCGGGGGCGAAATGCGGGCTGTGGTTGCTGGGCACGGCCGCGAGCTGTTCCATCAGGTCGCCCCCGGCCGCGCTCCCCGCCGCGTCCCACACCTCGGCGGGCGTGCTCGTCACGAACCAGTACGCGTACGGGAGTCCGCCCTCGGCGAGGAGGGGGAAGTCCTCGCTGCCCATGACCGGGCCGAAGTCGAGGACCGTGCCCGCGCCGAACACCTCGCCGTGCACGGCGGCCACCCGGCGGTCGGTGTCGGCGTCGTTGACCGTCATCGGGAAGCTGCCGCCGACCGTCACGGTGGGCTCGCGCCGGCAGCCCGCCGCGACGCACTCGCCCGCCGCGATCCGCCGGATCGCGGCCAGCATCCGCTCCCGCACCTCGGCGGACTGCGTACGGAGGTTGAGGGCGATGTGCGCCTCGGACGGGATGATGTTGTGCCGCGTGCCCGCCTCGATCCGGCCGACCGTGAGCACGGCGGATTCGCGGGCGGCGACCTCCCGCGAGACGACCGTCTGCAGCCTCGTCACGATGTACGCGGCCGTCACCACCGGGTCCACGGTCGCCTCCGGCCGCGAGCCGTGCCCGCCCACCCCGTGCACGACGATGTCGACGTCCGTCGAGGCCGACATGATCAGTCCGGGCGAGTGCGCGTACAGCCCGGTGGGGCCCGGGGCCGCGTGCTGGGCGAGCAGGACGTCGGGGCGCGGAAAGCGTTCGTACAGGCCGTCGTTCACCATCGCGGCGGCGCCCTCGCCGGTCTCCTCGGCGGGCTGGCCGACTACCAGCAGCGTGCCGTTCCAGGTGTCGCGCCCGGCGGCGAGCGCGTCGGCGGCTCCGGTCAGCCAGGTGACGTGCAGGTCGTGACCGCAGGCGTGCATGACCCCGGGCGTCCCGGACGCGTACGGCAGTCCCGTCTCCTCGGCGACCGGCAGCGCGTCCATGTCGCCGCGCAGCAGGACGGTCGGCCCGTCGCCGTTGCGCAGCATCCCGACGACTCCGGTGCCGCCGATGCCGTCCACCGTCTCGTACCCGGCCCCGGCGAGGCGCTCGGAGAGTCTCGCGGCCGTCCGGTGCTCCCGCCCCGACAGCTCGGGATGGCGGTGCAGATCCCGGTAGAAGTCCTCAAGGGCCGGGACCGGCAGGTCGGCGGTGAGGTCCAGCGCTATGCGTGCGGCGGGAGAGGTCACCGGGCCAGCGTATGTCCGTACGCCGTCCCGCGGGCCCGGACGGGAGCGGCCGCCGACGCGAGGGGGAGTGACAGCCGCGGCCCGGGCCGGACCCGTTCCCCCCGCGGAGCGGACCAGGTGTTCGTCAGAGCGGCGGGTGCGCCGGCGCCGGCCCAAGTGTCGTGGTGCCCGGGGCAGTCCGGTGCCCCAGCCCCGTCCGATACGCGTCCAACGCCGCCTCGATCCGCCCCGTACGCCGCAGCAGATCCCCCAACAACCGGCACAGGTCGGCCAGGTCGCCCGCCGCACCGGCCCGTTCGAGCAGGCTGAGCGCGCGCACGTAGTGCTCCTCGGCGGTCTCCGTGTCCCGGGCGTCCTCCGCGATGATGCCGAGCAGCCGGTGCGCGGCCGCGGAGTGGACGGCCCCGCGCTCCGAACTCAGGTCCCCGAGCACGTCGTGGAGCAGGGCCGCCGCCTCGTCCGACTTCCCGCGCCGGTGCAGCACGTCCGCCAGTTCCACGGCGACCTGGCTGGTGTAGAGCGTGGCGCGCTGCGCGGAGTGCATGGCCTGCGCCTCGCGCAACTCGCTCTCCGCGCGCTCCATGTCGCCGTTCTGCGCGTGCATGTACCCGCGCATCCAGTGGCAGTTGGCGAGCTCCGTACGGATCTGGAGCTGGCGGTACAGCTCCGCCGCCTTGCCCAGGGACGCGTCCGCCTCGGCGATGCGGCCCTCGGCGATCATCGTGCGGGCGACGGACCGGTGCATTCGGGCCAGGAGCGCGGGCTCGCCGACCTGGGGGGCCAGCGCGAGCGCGTACTCCGCGGCCTGTGCGGCCCGCGCGTGCGCTCCCATGTCCATGTACGGGGCGATGATCGCCGCGTAGAGCAGCAGCAGGGCGTCCGGATCGTGCAGCCCGCCACGGTTCAGCTCGTCGATCGTGGATTCCAACAGGTAGCAGGAGTACCGGAGTTCACCCGCGAGGTAGTGCGAGACCGCCCGGCCGCGCAGGGCCGGGACCCGGACCGGCAGCGGGGAGTCCTCGAGCCGCTTCTCCGACTCCTCGAAACGCAGCCGGGCCGTCCCCAGATCCCCTGTGGCCAGGGCGCATTCGCCGAGGCCGAGGAGCGCGGCCGCGCACTCGGCGTTCAGCCCGTGCGACTCCGCCTCCGCGAGCAGCGCGGTGTACTGCTCGGCGGCGACCTCCGCCTCGCCGGTCGCCAGCGTCCGCTGGGCGTCGGTGAGCCGCAGCCGCAGGTCCGTGGCGAGGTGCGCGGGCCGCCCGGTGGCGAGCTCCTCGTACGCGACCCCGAGCCGCTCCGCGATGTGCCGCAGCGCCTCCTCGGAGGGCCGTACGCGGCCCGCCTCCAGCGTGGAGACGTACGCGGGTGTGTAGGCGGGTTCCGCCAACTGCTTCTGTGTCAGCCCGCGTTCCGTACGCAGCTGCTGCACTCTGCGCCCGATGATTCCCGGGTCGTCGCGCTCGGCCATGGCGTAAGCATGCCAGTAAGTCGACTTACACCCGCACCCTATTCAACTTCCCGTTGAAAGAGGGCAGTTAAGACGGGCGGGCAGGCCGCCGATCGGCTCAATGCGGCCCTTGCCCCGGAGGCGAACACGCCCTAGGTTAAGCGGCGCGTTAAGTGCACGATGACGCAGACTTAATACGCTGGCCTACGTTGACGATGCGAGGTTGTCGCCGTGTTCCGACGCATTGCCACTCGCTTCTTCCCCGCCCGGTTCGTGACCGCGCTGGGGGCCGCCGTGATCGCTTTCGCCGCGCTGATCAGTGCGGCGGAGGCGGGGCCGCAATAGGGGCCCGCCTGGTGTTCTGCTTGTTGGGTGCGGGCCGGTGGGGGCTTGTCGCGCCCACGCGGCGGAGCCGCAGAATGTCACAGCCCCGAGCCCCTTGAAAACAAGGGGCTGCGCCCCTGAAGAGACGGGGCTGCGCCCCTGTCCTTCAGCCCCCCACCGGCCCGCCGTGTCAGCCGGTCAGCATTCGCCTCGCCAGACCACTCGGGTGATGGTGAGGCCTGCCTCGGCGTTGGCCTTGTGCTTGCCGGGGCCCGGGTTGCAGTGGAAGCAGTCGGTCGACGGCTGGCCGCCCAGGAGTGATGTCACGTCGACGTGGTCCGCGCCCGGGAAGACGGTTCCGTTGTTGAAGATGGAGCCGACGGACAGGTTGCCCGACCAGTTGCCCGCGACCACCGCGATGGGGGTCCCCTCGCCCGAGCGAAGCCGAGAGTGAGGGAGGGATCAGCCACGACGGACCCGCAGACGAAGCACCACCCTCCCCGCGGAGCGCTCAGTTCTCCAGGCGTACCGGCATCAGGAGCGAGAACGTGTCCTCGGTGTCGGCCCGGCGGACGGCCAGCGGAGCTGTAGGAGCCCCGAACTCCAGCACCAGCCGGTCGCGGGCCCCGGCGGCGAGCGCGTCCAGCAGGAACTCGCGATTGACGGCGACGTGATCCCGGTCGGCGCCCCCCTCTTCGCCCCCTCCTCCCTCCTCGCCGTCGGCGCAGACGGTCACCGTGCCGTCGGCCTCCGGCCTGAGCACGCTGAGGTCGCAGGGCGTGCCGTCCGGCCCGGGCGTCTCGCTCGTACGGACGGGGCCGGTCTCCAGCGCCTCGCGGAACGCCGGTACGTCGACGACCGCGCGGCGCCCGGCCGGCAGGCGGACGAGACGACGGTAGTCGGGGAAGTCGTGGTCGAGGCACTGTCCGGCCGCCTGCCGGTCCCCCGCCTCCAGGGTCACGCGGTCACCGTCCACGGAGAGCCGGACGGGTCCGTCTCCGTCCTCACCGCTCAGCAGCGCCCGCATCGCGTCGGCGAGCGGGGCGGGCACGATGACCTGTTCACGGACCCCGTCGTGCCCGGTGGCGCGGGCCCGCGCGACGGCCATCCGGTACCGGTCGGTGGCCACGACCCGAAGTGCCTCGCCCTCGATGTCGAACAGGACGCCGCCGAGCATCGGCAGCTCCGGGTCGGTACCGGCGGCGAAGCGGACGGCGTCCAGCGCGGCGGCCAGTCCGGCCGCCGGGACGGTCAGCCGGACGGCGGCGGTGCGGAGCGATGTCATGGGTTTCTCCCTGCCTTCGAGTAGCGCTCGGACCGCGGAGAACTCGCTGCGGGCATCGGACAGCCCCAGTTCGAGCCGGCGCAGATGCGCCTGAAGCAGCTTCCGTACGAGATCGGTGTCCGCGCCGGACCAGCCGGCCAGCACCAGCCGGATGTCCGGCAGGGGCATACCGGCCCGGCGCAGCCGCGTCAGCAGGCGCGCCTCCTCGCACTGCCCGGGGCCGTACCAGCGGTAGCCGCTCACCGGATCCACCCAGGCGGGGACCAGCACCCCGGCACGGTCGTAGAACCGCAGGGCACTCACACTCAGCCCGCTGTCCCGGGCCATCTCCCCGATACTGCGCATCTCGCTCTCCACATCCGGAACTCTGGGCCCTGCACAAGGTCGAGGGTCAATCCCGACCGGCAGGCACCCTCCGCGAGACGGATGACTAGGCCCCGTCGGGTTCGGGCGAGAGCATCATGTCCTTGCGGGAGTAGAGCGGCAGTCCGCTGGTGTCGAGCTTCCAGGTGCCCACGTCGGTGGTGATGGCGAGCGGGGTTCCGTAGGGCTGTTTGTGGAGGCGGTTGCCGTATGCGGGGCGCCCTCCGCACCTGTCGATGTCCCACTGGTAGGTCCAGGTGCCGTCGCGAGGGTCGAGGATCAGGTAGTTCTCGATGCCCATGGCCGGGTAGTCACGGCTCTTGGCCTCGTAGTCGTTGGCGGGGTTCGACGGCGAGACGATCTCGATGGCGAGGAGGATCTGGCGCGGGTCCAGTGGATCATCGGTCAGCATCGCCTCACGCGCGGTGACGATGATGTCGGGTACCCGGAGCTTGCCGAGGACGCCGTCGTCGGTGTCGGTGGCCTCAAAGGCGCCAATGCCCTCGGGCAGCTGTGAGACGAGTTGGTCGCGGACATCGGAGGCGGTGACCTGGTGACGCGGGCGCGGGCTCATCATTATGACGAACGTCCCGTCACTGATCTCGGGATACGTGAAGCCGCGTGGCGGCGTCAGGTGGCCGCGCAGCTCACGCAGATGCCGGTAGATGGCCTGCTGCGACATGGCCGACTCCTTGCTTCCCGTCATTTCACCAAGCTATCGCCGATCGGGTTCACGAACGACTGACAGCCACCTGCTGGGTAAAACGAGGACCCCGCACAGAAGCACCGGTTAGCCTGCGCAGACGTACGTGCATACATGCGTACGAACGGGTACGTGGGGCGGGAAGCAAGGCACGTGGAGGCGCGGGGCGGGGAGGCGCGGGGCGCGGACCTGGGCGGCGCGGACACGAGTGGTGCCGGGAACCGGCGCAGTGTGGCCGACGGGGCGCGGCTCGTGGCCCGGACGCTGGTGTACGTGGTGGTCGGCGGGGTCGCGCTGGTCGTCATCGCCACCGTCGGGACCGTACTCGGGCCGATGGTCGCGCTCGACATCGCGACGCCGGCCGTGGCCGCCTGGTGGACAGCCTGATGCGGCGTGGAGTCGCACCGGCGGCGGCACTGGCTTTTACGCGGACGACGGGCATGGTCAAGACGCCCACGCCCGGCACGACCACACCCGCAACCCGCGCATCGCCTGGCTCCTCACCGCCCCCGCCCTCGGCTCGTACGGCGCCGGCCGCGAGGAGGCCAGGGTCGCCGCCCAGGGCACCGGCACCTTCCCCGAACTGCCCGCCGGGCACCCCGTCGACCTGACCCTCGGCGCCTTCGCCTCCCGTGCGGAGTGGGACACCGGGGCGTCCATGAAGGGCCGCACGGTCCGCCTCACCGGCTTCGTGACCCGCGACGACGACGGCACCTGGTACATCGCCCGCCTCCTCGTCACCTGCTGCGCCGCCGACGCGCAGGCACTGAAGGTCCGGATCCGCGGCGCGGACGCCCCGGC
>NZ_JAPWHT010000481.1:0-7636 GCF_027270795.1 Streptomyces sp. ActVer | reverse complement strand
GCCCGCCCGCATGGTCGGCATCGGCCGCGGCGGCGACAACGACCTGGTCGTCGACGACCTGATCGTGTCCAGACGCCACGCGGAGCTGCGCGCACTGCCGGACGGGACGTACGAGATCGTCGACCTGGGCAGCCACAACGGCACGTTCCTCAACGGGCAGCCCGTCACGCGCGCCCGCATCGACGAGGGCGACATCGTAGGCATCGGCCACTCGGCGTTCTGCCTGGTCGGCGACCAACTGCAGGAGTACGTCGACACCGGCGAGGTCTCCCTCGACGTGCAGGACCTGTCGGTCGCCGTCGACAAGGGCCGCAAGACACTCCTCGACCGGGTCTCCTTCCCCGTCGGCGAGAAATGCCTGCTCGCCGTCGTCGGGCCCAGCGGCGCCGGAAAGTCCACGCTGCTGAACGCCCTGACCGGCCAGCGGCCTGCCGACCGGGGCACGGTCCTGTACGACGGCCGTGACCTGTACCGCGACTACGCCGAGCTGCGCCAGCGCATCGGACTCGTACCGCAGGACGACATCCTGCACGCCCAGCTGACCGTGCGGCGGGCCCTCACCTACGCGGCCCAGCTGCGCTTCCCGCAGGACACCGCGAAGGCCGAGCGCCGGGCCCGGGTCGACGAGGTCGTACAGGAGCTGGGCCTGGAAGAGCGCGTCGGGCAGCCCATCCACAGCCTCTCCGGCGGCCAGCGCAAGCGCGTCAGCGTGGCCCTGGAACTGCTCACCAAGCCCTCTCTGCTCTTCCTCGACGAGCCGACCTCCGGCCTCGACCCCGGTATGGACCGCTCCGTGATGCACATGCTGCGCGGCCTCGCCGACGACGGGCGGACCGTCATCGTGGTCACCCACAGTGTCCTCAGCCTCGACGTCTGCGACCGGCTGCTCGTCCTCGCACCCGGCGGCAAGGTCGCCTACTACGGGCCGCCCGACGAGACCCTCGCCTTCTTCGGCTACGAACAGTGGCCGGAGGCGTTCGAGGCCTTCGAGCGGGACCGCGAACGGGACTGGGCCGGCGACTACCTGGCGTCGCTCCAGCACCGGCAGTACATCGTCAACTCCACCGCCCAGCCGCACCTCGGCCAGGCCGCCCCGGCCCCGGGCACGGTCTCCCGCCCGCCCAAGGCGCAGAGCTGGGGTTCCCAGCTGGGCACGCTCGTGCGCCGGTACGCGGCCGCGCTCAGCGCCGACCGGACGTTCCTCGCCATCATGATCGCCCTGCCGTTCGTCATGGGCGCCATGGCCAGGGCCCTGGCCGGCAGCAAGCTGACGCAGGAGACGGCGATGAACGCGCTGCTCATCCTCTGCGTCGGCGGGGTCCTCACCGGTGCGGCCAACGCCGTACGAGAACTGGTCAAGGAACGGGTGATCTACCAGCGAGAACGGGCCGTCGGCCTGTCCAGATCGGCGTACCTGATGTCCAAGGTCGTCGTCCTCGGCACGATCACCGTCCTTCAGGCCGTCGTTCTGACCCTGGTGGCGCTTCTCGGCGTCGACCTGAACGCGCCCGGCGGCGAGGGAGTGCTCATGCCGCCCCTCGTCGAGATCACGGTCGCCGTCGCCCTGCTCTCCTTCACCGCGATGATGCTCGGCCTCCTCGTCTCCGCGATGGTGCGCAAGGAGGAGGTCACGATGCCCCTGCTCGTGCTCCTCGCCATCGTCCAGGTCGTGTTCTGCGGCGCGCTGCTGAAGCTCGACGGCGTCCCCGGCATCGAGCAGCTGTCCTGGCTGGTGCCGTCCCGGTGGGCCCTCGGAGCCATGGCGGGCACCATCGGCCTTGCCCGGCTCGTCCCGGGCGACCTGACCGCCGACCCGCTGTTCAAGCACTCGGTGGGCGTGTGGCTGCTCAACATGGGCATGCTCGTCGTCCTCTCGGCCGTCTTCGGCTATCTGGTCGCCCGGCTGCTGAGGCGGCACGAACCCGAAGTCATGCGGAAGTAGCCCGCAGGAAGCAGGCGCGATGACGACGACCGAGGACTTCCGCCCCACCCACGTGGTCCCGCAGGACGGCCTGCCGGCCTGGGAGGCCCCGGACCCGACCAGGCCCACCGTGCCGCTCGACGCCCTCCTGCCGGTCCGTCTCGTCGAGCGGCGCGGTGACTGGGGGCACGTCCTGTGCGCCAACGGCTGGTCGGCGTGGGTCGACGGCCGTCTGCTGCTCGCCGTCCCGCAGGACCCGCCCGCAGCCGGACAGCCCCTCGCCCGCACCGCCGACCCGCGCCCCCTGCTCGCCCGCGTCGAGGAGACGGTCGGCCGCTACCGGCAGACGGTCGAGGAACTGGCGGCCGGACGCCTCGACGGGGAGGAGTTCCACGGCCGTACGCAGGGCATGCGGGTCGGCATCGTCGTCGACGGCGAGGCCGTGTGGCTGTACGAGGCCGAGCACGAGCGGTGGGTGTACTGCGACGGCAACCGGCTGAGCACGTACGCGACACCGAAGCCGGTCGAGGACGGACCGGGGCCCCATGACGAGGCCGGACCCGAGCCGCCTGCCGCGGCCCGCCCCGAGCCGCCCGCGTCGGGTGCCCCCGAGCCCACTCAGGTCGTGCCGGGCATCGCGCCGGAACCGACGAAGGTCGTGGGCAACACGGATCCGGAACCGACACGGGTCGTGGGCGACACGGGTCCGGAACCGCCCGAGCCCGGGGAAGACCGCGGCCACGCCCCCACCCGGTTCGTCACGGGCGACGGTGACGGCTGATGCCGCACGACACGAGCCTGTACTCGGGGCGGCCCTCCGACCTGATCGGCAAGCAGATCGCCGGCTACCGGATCGAGCGCGAGGTCGGACGCGGCGGCATGGCCGTCGTCTACCGTGCCAAGGACCTGCGTCTGGACCGCACGGTCGCCCTGAAACTGCTCGCCCCGGAACTGGCCCGCAACGACACCTTCCGCAAACGCTTCACGCACGAGTCCCGGGTGGCCGCCGCGATCGACCACCCACACATCGTGCCGGTCTTCGAGGCGGGCGAGACCGACGGCGTCCTCTACATCGCCATGCGGTACGTCGCCGGTCGAGACCTGCGCCATCTCCTGGACCGCGAGGGCCCGTTGGCGATCGCGGACGCCACCCGTATCGCCATCCAGGTGGCGTCCGCGCTCGACGCGGCGCACGACCACGGCCTGGTCCACCGGGACGTCAAACCGGGCAACATCCTGGTCGCGGCGGGCACGGACAGCGACCATCCCGAGCACGTCTACCTCACCGACTTCGGCCTCACCAAGAAGTCGCTGTCCCTGACCGGGTTCACGACCGTCGGCCAGTTCGTCGGCACGCTCGACTACGTGGCGCCCGAGCAGATCTCCGGCCGTCCTGTCGACGGCCGCTGTGACGTCTACAGCCTCGCCTGCGTGGTCCACGAGACCCTGACGGGCCGGCCGCCCTTCCAACGGGACGACGACATGGCGCTGTTGTGGGCCCACCAGTACGACCAGCCGCCCACGCTGACCTCGCAGCGGCCCGAACTCGCCGAGCCGGTCGACGGGGTCCTGGCGAAGGCGCTCGCCAAGAGTCCCGACGACCGTTACGAGTCGTGTCTTGCCTTTGTCACCGCGTTGCGTGCGGCGGCGACGGGCGTGGCCGCCGGGCATGCGCCCACGCAGGTGGACATGCGTGCCGTGGACGGGCCTCGGCGTCCGGGGCCGCCGCCCGGGCCGCCGGGGTGGGCCCGGCCCGTGTTTCCTGGGTCGGCTCGGTGAGGCTTGCCTGGGGACGGTGGGCTTGTGCGGGCCGGGTTGGGCTGGTCGCGCAGTTCCCCGCGCCCCTGACGGGGCGCCGATGTCAGACCTTGCTGAGCAGCAGGTGAGCCTGCGGGAAGGGGCGTTTGGCATCCGGTGGGGCTGTCTGCCGTAGGCGGGCCGTCTCGGTGAAGCCCGTCTCGCTCAGCAGGGCGGAGACGCGGTCGGGGGACCAGTGGTAGGCGAGCGCCACCTTGTGGTCGAAGGACTCGGCGAGCTCCGAGGGGTCGTCGTGGGCCTGGAAGGCGAGCAGCAGGCGGCCGCCGGGCGCGAGGACCCGGTGGAACTCGGCGCATACCCTCGGCAGTTCCTCCGGTGGGGTGTGGATGATCGAGTAGCGGGCCAGGGCACCGCCGAGGCTGCCGTCCGCCAGGTCCAGGGCGGTCATCGAACCCACCTCGAACCGCAGCTCCGGATGGGCCGCCCGGGCGATCGCGATCATCTCCGGCGACAGGTCGACGCCGGACGCGTCCAGGCCGAGCGAGTGGAGTAACCCGGTCACATGGCCCGGTCCGCAGCCGAGGTCGGCGACCGGACCGCCGCCGTCCGCCCGCACGAGGTCGGCGAACGCGATGAGCATGGCCCGGTCCAGTGGATGCTCCTCCAGACCGTTGGCGAAGGCCTCGGCATAGAGGGCGGCCATGGAGTCGTAGCCCGTTCGGGTGGTGCGCAGGAAGTCCGGTTCGATCATGGGTGCGTACCGTAGTACGCCCCACTGACATCAGGCCTTCGGGTTCTCCACCTCGCCGCGGTGGCGTACGCGAGAGGCGAGCAGCGCGCCCACGAAGCCCGTGACCAGGCCCCAGAGCAGGGCGAAGCCGATCGCCCCCCACAGCTGTGGCCGCAGGAAGAGTTCACCGGACAGGCCGCCGCCGACGTCGCCGATACCGAGCAGCGACAAGCCGTAGTGCGCGTCGATCCGGCCGATGAGGCAGACCGTGAGCACCGTGAGGGCGAGCGCCACCGCCATGTGCACGGCGTGCTGCCAGGCCCGTGTCCGGGCCGGTGAGCGTTTGGCCATCAGGAACGCGACGGCCAGCAGCAGCACGGCGTCGACGACCACGAGCCACCACACCCTGCCGTCCTGCTCGGAGAGCGTCCGCAGGTTGAGGGTCGAGAGGTCGGGCGTCCGCAGCACGCTGTCCAGCACGCGCGGCATCGGCAGCCCGAACGGCCCTTCGACGCGCCCCTCCCAGGAGGCGCCGAGACCGATCGTGAAGACCAGCCAGACGAGGTTCGGCAGCCCCAGGAGGACCACGGCGAGCGTCTCCGGCGCACGGCCGCGCGTCACCGCCACCACCAGCGCGATCACCACGCCCAGGGCGACGAAGGCGAGGAGCAGCACGACCATGGCGTACGCGGCCGGCCGTACCGACTCCTGGAAACGCAGCAGCCGGGCCGGGAGCGGGGCCCTGGGCGAGACGAGCAGTGCGATGACGAGGACGCCCGCCAGCCACAGCAGGCCGAAGGCCAGCGTCACGGGCACGTCGGCCTTGAAGCCGACCCGGGGCGACGAGGCCCCGAAGATGTCACCGATGTCGGAGAGCATGCCCTCGCCGAGCGAGATCGCGAAGGTCTGACGGGCCGACAGCGCCAGCGCGGCCAGCGCGAGGAGCCACAGGACGGCGATTCTCGCGGCCCAGCCGGCCAGTTCGGGGGCGCCCGCGACGGCCCGGTGCCGCAGGGGCCGGAGGAATCCGGCGGCGACGACCAGGACACCCGTGAGGGTGACCGACAGGGGAGTGACCGACATCCCTGCCTTGGTCTCGGCGATCGCTCCGGCGTTTCCGGTGAGCTCGATCGAGCCGCCGACCGCCACCACGACGGTGGCCGCGACGACCCGGGGGAACGCGCCGTCCGGCAGGTCGGCGGCCCCGGCGGCCCACAGGCCGAGCGCGGCGACCACGATCATGGCGATCAGCCCGGCCAGGACCGTCACCAGGGCGTGGATCCAGCCGTGGCGGGCCACTGCCTGGTCGGGGACTGTCTGGAGGCTCACCCTGCCCACGCTAAGCAGGCCTTCGGCGGTGCGCCCGCCGAGAGGGCCGACCGCGTCGGCTTGCGAGCGATACGGGACAGGAGCACACAATGGGCTCGTTGTGGAAGGAAGCGGCATGAAACGCAATAAGTGCCGCAGGATCCCTACGCCGGGAAGAAGAGCTCGTGAGCGTCGAACCGCCGTCGTCCGGCCGCCCCACAGGACCGCCCTCCGGCCCCTTGTCGGGGCCGACCCAGCCGAGCCCCACGCCGCCGCCTCCGGGAGACCAGGGCCCCTCGGGGCCGTCGGGTCCTTCGGGCGGCGGATCGGGTGGCGGTCCCTCCGGGCCGTCGGGTCCCTCAGGTCCGTCCGGCGGTGGTCCAGGCGGTCCGTCCGGTCCGGACGAGCCGGGCCAGGGCCCCGGAAAGGGACCCGACCGGGCCTGGTGGCAGTCGGCCCCACGTGTCGCCGTCATCGCCGCCACGATTGTCGTCGCCGTCACCCTGGTCGTCGTCTTCACCCGTTCGGACGGTGGCACCTCGGGCGCGGGCGGCGGAGAGGTCTTCCTCCAGGCCGCGGGCAAGTCGGGCCCCGACCCGTTCACCGAGTCGACCGCGGAGGACAGTTCCGCTCCGCCCGTGACGCCTTCGCCGACGGAGACCGCCGAGTCCGGCAACGTCACGCGCGGCGTGGAGGGTTCGGCGCCCGGCCTCTACGGCGGTACGCGCAAGGTGGCCAGCTGCGACGTCGAGAAGCAGATCTCCGCGCTCCAGAAGGCCCCGGCCAAGAACCAGGCGTTCGCCTCGGTCCTGGGCCTCCAGCCGTCCGGTGTGCCCGCGTATCTGCGCTCGCTCACCCCCGTACAGCTGCGGATGGACACCCGCGTGACCAACCACGGCTACCGCGACGGCAAGGCCACCAGTTACCAGGCGGTCCTGCAGGCCGGCACCGCCGTCCTAGTCGACGACCGCGGTGTGCCCAGGGTGCGGTGCGCGTGCGGAAATCCGCTGACGCCGCCGGTCGCGCTGAAGTCCACGCCCAAGCAGACCGGTGACTCCTGGCCGTCGTACCGGGCGTCGAACGTCGTGGTCGTCGCGCCCGCGACCCAGGTCATCAACGTCTTCGTGATCTACGACCCCGACAGCGG
Source organism: Streptomyces sp. ActVer (assembly GCF_027270795.1). Lineage (NCBI taxonomy): Bacteria > Bacillati > Actinomycetota > Actinomycetes > Kitasatosporales > Streptomycetaceae > Streptomyces > Streptomyces sp. ActVer. The sequence goes on along the minus strand of NZ_JAPWHT010000481.1, from coordinate 772 downwards.
CGACTGGTTCAAGCGGCACAAGGGCGACACCGGGGACAAGGATCAGAAGACGGATCCGCCGACGGACCGGCCCTCGCCGTCCGAGAGTTCACTGTCGCCGAGCTCCGCCTCGCCGTGCGTGTCCCTGCCCCCGGGCACGACCGCCAAGCCGAACGGTTCGGCGAGCCCCTGCCCGGAGACGTCCTCGGCGACACCCTCGTCACCGTCCCCGGAGACCGAGTCGCCCTCGTCCGAGCCCCCGTCGGCGGAGACCTCCGACTCGACGTCGGCCGACATCACGACGGAGTCGGCCGCCAGCAACAGTGCCCCGGAGTCGGCCGCGACCTCCCCGGGGCTCTGAGCGCCGGGTTCGTTCCGACGGTCTACTCGTCGATCGCCGCGCCGAAGGCTGCGCCCAGGTAGGGGGCGCCGAGCGCGTCGGCGCCGTACGTCCACGAACCCGTGGCCGTGATGCCGCCCGCGCCGGCCGACAGCACCCAGACGAACCCGTCACCGGCGTTCTCGCCGGGCGCCGAGGCCAGCAGTCCGAAGCGGCCGTCCCTGTCGGGGTCGGTGAGCCGGACCTGGCCGCCCCACTTGTCGCCCTTCTCGGGGACGCCGGAGACGCCGGCGGAGTCCTGGTCCCAGGACTTGGCGCCCGTCGCGGTCAGTCCGGCGGACGTGCCGCGCAGCACCCACACCGCGCCCGCGTCGGCGAGCTGCAGATAGCGGATCTCGGCGGCCTCGCCGTTCAGCTTGCCCAGCGACTCCATCTGGGCCGTCGTCGCCATGC
>NZ_JAPWHT010000480.1:0-7636 GCF_027270795.1 Streptomyces sp. ActVer | reverse complement strand
GACGAGGGCCCGGCCGCGGGGGCGGCCGGGTGCCGCGTACACCGCCCAAGCGCCGTGGCCGAGTCCCCGGGAGCACCTCGGGAACCCGGCCACGACGCTTTTCCCTTGACACCCCACCAGTAACTCCGGACCCCGCCGTTCCCTCACGGTGTGACGTGTGGCACCATGCTGGCCACCCCCACCGGCACAGCCCTCACAGGAGACACTTCCTAGTGCAGCAATCCGCCGTTCCGGAACTGGCACACACGCACACCCGTCCGATCCACTGGCTGGCCACGGCGACCGCCCTCGCCGGGGTGGTCGCGGCCTCCGGCTTCCTGCAGCCCGACCGGGCCACGGCCGCCCAGCACGGCCCCGAGTCGAAGACGGCCCCGGCCGCCGTGGCGCCCCCCGACCCGGCCGGCGTCGAATTCCCGATCGAGTGCGGTCCCACCGAGGCCGCTGTCCAGAAACAGGCCTCCGGCGACCTCGACGGCGACGGCCGCCCCGAGACGGTCGCCGTGGTCCGCTGCGAGGCCGGCTCCGGCACTCCGCCCAGCGGTGTCTACGTCGTCACGCGGTCCGCGGACGACCCGAAGCCCCGCGTCGTCGCCACCCTGGTCGACCCGAAGGACCGGCTGAGCGTCGAGGAATTCGCCGTCCGTGACGCCACGATCACCGCGACCCTGCTCGGCTACTCGTCGCGCGACGTACCGAGTTGCTGTCCGGACGTGACCGAGCGTGCCAAGTGGCAGTGGAAGAACGGCGCGTTCGTACGCTCGACACCGTCCGGGGCCCACAGCGTGTGAGGGCGAGGTCGGGCGTGAGAAATCAGACAAGTGGTTACGCGGAGTGGCTTTCCGGTCACTCCGCGTCGGGGCCGTAGACCTCGACCCTGTCCGAAACCCGACGCACGTGGATGCAGTCGCCCGGGCACTCCTTCGCGGAGTCGGCGACATCACGCAGAAGCGTCAGCGGTACGGGCGTTGTGGCGCCCGGGGCCTGCAGGAGTTCGTCCTGGGAGCTCTTCACGTAGGCCAGGCCGTCGATGTCCAGCTCGAAGACCTCGGGGGCGTACTGGGCACAGATTCCGTCGCCCGTACAGAGGTCCTGGTCGATCCAGACCTCAAGCCCCTCGCCGTCGACTCCGGCCTCCTGCTGCACGGTCTTTTCTCCTGCCGTTTCCTGCGCCGAGCGATCCGAAGACTTGGGAATCGGGCCAGCTCTGGCGGGTGTTGAACACTTCGACCCTACCTCCGTCGGCTTCCCAGTCACGTTGTGTGGGTATTCCACTGGCGTGAGGGAGAGCGCAAGGGTGAAGATCGGACACACCTCGACCGTCTTTGTGATCTAGGGGTTTCAATCGACACCCACCCAGGTAGGGTCTGGAAGCGTCCAGCTCCCCTTGGAGGAGGTGAGGACCGTGGCAGCCCACGACGACGACATGAACCGCGGCATCCGCCCGGGACGAGGGTCCGACGACCCGTCCGGGCAGATTGCCTACCTTGAGCAGGAGATCGCCGTCCTGCGACGCAAGCTCGCCGACTCTCCGCGACACACGAGGATTCTCGAAGAGCGGATCGTCGAGCTGCAGACAAACCTGGCCGGCGTGTCCGCGCAGAACGAGCGGCTCGCCAACACCCTCCGAGAGGCCCGCGACCAGATCGTGGCACTCAAGGAGGAGGTCGACCGGCTCGCACAGCCGCCGGCCGGCTTCGGTGTCTTCCTCGTGGCGAACGAGGACGGCACGGCCGACATCTTCACCGGGGGCCGCAAGCTCCGGGTGAACGTCAGCCCAAGCGTCGAGCTCGAAGAGCTCAGGCGCGGCCAGGAAGTGATGCTCAACGAAGCCCTCAACGTGGTCGAGGCCATGGAGTACGAGAGCGTCGGCGACATCGTCACCCTCAAGGAGATCCTCGAGGACGGCGAGCGCGCCCTCGTGGTGGGGCACACCGACGAGGAAAGGGTGGTGCGGCTCGCCGAGCCGCTGATGGATGTCACCATCCGCCCCGGCGACGCCCTGCTGCTCGAACCCCGCTCCGGCTATGTCTACGAGGTCGTTCCCAAGAGCGAGGTCGAGGAACTCGTCCTCGAAGAGGTCCCCGACATCGGCTACGAGCAGATCGGCGGTCTGGGCGGCCAGATCGAGATGATCCGCGACGCGGTCGAGCTCCCCTACCTCTACCCCGACCTGTTCAAGGAGCACGAACTGCGGCCGCCCAAGGGCGTACTGCTGTACGGGCCCCCCGGATGCGGTAAGACGCTCATCGCCAAGGCCGTCGCCAACTCGCTGGCCAAGAAGGTCGCCGAGGTGACCGGACAGGCCACGGGCAAGAGCTTCTTCCTCAACATCAAGGGTCCCGAGCTCCTCAACAAGTACGTCGGTGAGACCGAGCGGCAGATCCGCCTCGTCTTCCAGCGTGCTCGTGAGAAGGCCAGCGAGGGCACCCCCGTCATCGTCTTCTTCGACGAGATGGAGTCCCTCTTCCGCACCCGTGGATCAGGCGTCAGCTCGGACGTGGAGAACACCATCGTCCCGCAGCTGCTCGCCGAGATCGACGGCGTGGAGGGCCTGCAGAACGTGGTGGTGATCGGCGCCTCGAACCGTGAGGACATGATCGACCCCGCGATCCTGCGTCCCGGCCGTCTCGACGTGAAGATCAAGATCGAGCGTCCGGACGCCGAGGCGGCCAAGGACATCTTCGCCAAGTACCTCACCGAGCGCCTCCCGCTGCACTCCGACGACGTCGGCGAGCACGGCGGCAGCAAGACCACCACGGTCCAGAGCATGATCCAGACCGCCGTCGAGCACATGTACACCGAGTCCGAGGAGAACCGCTTCCTCGAGGTCACGTACGCCAACGGCGACAAGGAAGTCCTGTACTTCAAGGACTTCAACTCCGGCGCCATGATCGAGAACATCGTCGGCCGCGCCAAGAAGATGGCGATCAAGGACTTCCTCGAGCACAACCAGAAGGGTCTGCGGGTCTCCCACCTGCTCCAGGCCTGCGTGGACGAGTTCAAGGAGAACGAGGACCTGCCGAACACCACCAACCCGGACGACTGGGCCCGTATCTCCGGAAAGAAGGGCGAACGGATCGTTTACATCCGGACGCTCATCACCGGAAAGCAGGGCGCGGACACCGGACGCTCCATCGACACGGTGGCGAACACCGGTCAGTACCTGTAAAAGACAGGGTGGCTGCGGGTGCCCTCACTGGGTACCCGCAGCCGACTGTTTTCCAGGGCACAGCTGGAGCTGAGCAATGACGCAAATGATCTCCCCACCAGCGCAAAGGCGCTCTAGGCTCTTCGGTACCGCCGAGTCGCGCAGTGCGGGGACGGGCACCGCACACGCACCGGAGCGCCAGCGGTACTTGAGCTGCGTCCCCGACCGAGGACGCAGCCGGGCAAGGAGGGCCGCATGACCGTACGGCGAGTAATGGGCATCGAGACGGAGTACGGGATCTCCGTCCCCGGCCACCCCAACGCCAATGCCATGCTCACCTCGTCCCAGATCGTCAACGCCTACGCGGCGGCGATGCACCGGGCCCGGCGGGCCCGCTGGGACTTCGAGGAGGAGAACCCGCTGCGGGACGCGCGGGGCTTCGACCTCGCCCGCGAGGCCGCCGACTCCAGTCAGCTCACCGACGAGGACATCGGCCTCGCCAATGTCATCCTCACCAACGGGGCGCGGCTGTACGTGGACCACGCACACCCGGAGTACAGCTCTCCCGAAGTGACCAACCCGATGGACGCCGTCCTGTGGGACAAGGCCGGCGAGCGCATCATGGCGGAGGCCGCGGAGCGCGCGGCCCAGCTGCCCGGCGCCCAGCCGATCCACCTCTACAAGAACAACACCGACAACAAGGGCGCCTCGTACGGCACGCACGAGAACTACCTGATGAAGCGGGAGACCCCCTTCTCGGACATCGTGCGCCACCTGACGCCGTTCTTCGTCTCGCGCCAGGTCGTCACCGGAGCGGGCCGCGTCGGTATCGGCCAGGACGGGCACGAGCACGGCTTCCAGCTCAGTCAGCGCGCCGACTACTTCGAGGTCGAGGTGGGCCTGGAAACCACTCTCAAGCGTCCGATCATCAACACGCGTGACGAGCCGCACGCGGACGCCGAGAAGTACCGCCGCCTGCACGTGATCATCGGCGACGCGAACCTCTCGGAGATCTCGACCTATCTCAAGCTCGGCACGACCGCCCTCGTCCTGTCGATGATCGAGGACGGCTTCATCGCCGTGGACCTCGCCGTGGACCAGCCGGTGCGCACGCTGCACCAGGTCTCGCACGACCCGACCCTCAAGCGCCTGATCACTCTCCGTAGCGGCCGGACGCTCACCGCGGTCCAGCTGCAGATGGAGTACTTCGAACTGGCGCGCAAGTACGTCGAGGAGCGGTTCGGCGCGGACGCGGACGAGCAGACCAAGGACGTGCTCACTCGTTGGGAGGACGTCCTGGGGCGCCTGGAGAGCGATCCCATGAGTCTGGCGGGCGAGCTGGACTGGGTGGCCAAGCGGGAGCTCATGGAGGGCTACCGGCGCCGTGACAGCCTCGAATGGGACGCGGCACGGCTGCACCTGGTCGACCTCCAGTACGCCGACGTGCGCTCGGAGAAGGGTCTCTACAACCGTCTCGTGGCCCGCGGCAGGATGAAGCGCCTGCTGGACGAGACGGACGTGGAGCGGGCCGAGACGAAGCCTCCGGAGGACACCCGCGCGTACTTCCGCGGGCGCTGTCTGGAGCAGTACGCGGACGACGTCGCGGCGGCCTCCTGGGACTCGGTGATCTTCGATCTGCCGGGCCGGGACTCGCTCCAGCGGGTCCCAACCCTTGAGCCGCTTCGCGGAACGCGTAATCACGTCAAGGAGCTCCTCGACCGCTGCCGTACGGCGGAAGACCTGGTCAGGGTCCTTTCGGGCGGCTGATCCGGCCGCCGCGGCCCTCGGGCCGATACGGCGGGGCGAGGTGGAAAGAGGCGGCGTCCGGGAATCATCGAGGTGACCCCCGGACGTTGTAGCAACTGCGGGGCCGATGTCGGACCCTGCTTGTAGGGTCTGATCAAGAACGTCGAACCGAGCGGGGTGAGGGTTATGGCGACCAAGGACACCGGCGGCGGACAGCAGAAGGCGACGCGCAACACCGAGGAGGTCGAGGAGACCGCGCAGGACGCGCAGGGATCCGAGGACCTCAAGGAGCGCCAGGAGAAGCTGTCGGACGATGTCGACTCCGTACTGGACGAGATCGACGACGTCCTCGAGGAGAACGCAGAGGACTTCGTGCGTTCCTTCGTCCAAAAGGGCGGAGAGTAACCCCGGTTGTCCGCCCCGGAGTCGGCCCGTTCCATCGGGTCGGCGCCGGGACGGATGACTGGCGTAGGTACGGGTATGGTCCGTGCACAGATTTGATGATCGGCTCGGCCGTCCCCGGCGGGCCGCCGCCTACGTGGAAGGACATCGCGTGGAAGCCAACCCTCGTAGCACCGGGCGTCTGCCGGCTGCCTTCCTGACGCCCGGCTCGTCCTCGTTCATGGACTTCCTGTCCGAACACCAGCCGGCCATTCTCCCGGGCAACCGGCAGTTGCCGCCCATGAAGGGCGTCATCGAGGCACCGCACGGGACCACGATCGTGGCCGCCACGTTCCCCGGCGGTGTCGTGCTCGCGGGTGACCGCCGGGCCACCATGGGCAACATGATCGCCCAGCGCGACATCGAGAAGGTCTTCCCGGCCGACGAGTACTCGGCGGTGGGTATCGCCGGTACGGCCGGTCTGGCCGTGGAGATGGTGAAGCTGTTCCAGCTGGAGCTGGAGCACTTCGAGAAGGTGGAGGGCGCCACGCTCTCCCTGGAGGGCAAGGCGAACCGCCTGTCCACGATGATCCGGTCCAACCTCGGCATGGCCATGCAGGGCCTGGCCGTGGTCCCGCTCTTCGCGGGGTACGACGTGGACCGGGAGAAGGGCCGCATCTTCTCGTACGACGTGACGGGCGGCCGCTCCGAGGAACACGGCTTCGCGGCCACGGGCTCCGGCTCGATCTTCGCCCGCGGTGCCATGAAGAAGCTGTACAGCAAGGACCTGACCGAAGACCAGGCCACGACGCTCGTCGTACAGGCGCTGTACGACGCGGCCGACGACGACTCGGCGACCGGTGGTCCCGATGTCGCCCGCCGGATCTACCCGATCGTCACCGTGATCACCGCAGACGGATTCCGTCGCCTCACCGACGACGAGTCCTCCGAGATCGCCCGCTCGATCCTGGAGCGGCGCCTTGAGCAGCCCGACGGCCCACGGGCCGCGCTGCTCTGACAGCGGACCTCTTGTCAAGGTGATCGAGTGACTTCCACAGAAAGGGACGGATAGCCGGTGTCGACGCCGTTCTATGTATCACCCCAGCAGGCCATGGCCGACCGGGCGGAATACGCCCGCAAGGGCATCGCCCGTGGCCGCAGCCTCGTCGTGCTGCAGTTCGCCGACGGCATCGTGTTCGTCGGCGAGAACCCGTCCCGTGCGCTGCACAAGTTCAGCGAGATCTATGACCGGATCGGTTTCGCTGCCGCAGGCAAATACAACGAATACGAGAACCTCCGGATCGGCGGCGTCCGTTACGCCGACCTCCGGGGCTACACCTACGACCGTGACGACGTGACCGCCCGCGGTCTCGCCAATGTCTACGCCCAGACGCTCGGCACGATCTTCTCCTCCGCGGCGGAGAAGCCGTACGAGGTGGAGCTGGTCGTCGCCGAGGTGGGGGAGACCCCCGAGGGCGACCAGATCTACCGCCTTCCGCACGACGGGTCGATCGTGGACGAGCACGGCTCGGTCGCGGTCGGCGGCAACGCCGAGCAGATCAGCACCTACCTGGACCAGCAGCACCAGGAGGGGATGTCGCTCGCCGAGGCGCTCAAGCTGGCCGTTCAGGCGCTGTCGCGCGACACGAACGGCACTGAGCGGGAGATCCCCGCGGAGCGGCTGGAGGTCGCGGTGCTGGACCGTACGCGGCCGCAGCAGCGCAAGTTCAAGCGGATTACCGGGCGGCAGCTCGGTCGGTTGTTGGAGGAGGGCGGGGCTTCCACCGCCGCGGAGGCCGAGGACCCGGAGGACGAGGACTGACCTCCTCGACCTGATTGAACCTTGTGTGCCCCCGGCCTGTTGCAGGCCGGGGGCACACGGTGTTTCGGGGACTCCGGCCGGTGGGTCGCGTGCGGCTCCGTGGGGGCTTGTCGCGCAGTTCCCCGCGCCCCTGATGGTGTACAGGTCGGTGGGCCGTGTGCGGGCTGTGGTGGGTTGAGCGCGCAGTTCCCCGCGCCCCTTACGGGGCGGCTGGTGGGGCTGTGGAGCCTCGGACCACCAGGTGTACCGGGATGTCCTCGCCGGTGGGCTCGCGGGCGTTCAGGACGGCCAGGAGGGCTTCCATGCCGCGTTCGCCGAAGAGGTCGGCGTCCAGGCGGACCGTGGTGAGTTCCGGGTCCAGGGCCGTGGCGAGGGCCAGGTCGTCCAGGCCGGTGACGGAGATATCGTCGGGGATGCGCAGGCCCAGGCGGCGGGCGGCCTTGTAGGCCCCGCCGGCCAGTTTGTCGTCGTCGCAGACCAGGGCGGTGGGGCGGGGGCCTGGAGCGGCCAGGGCGGCCTCGGCGGCGGCCAGGGCGCCG
>NZ_JAPWHT010000047.1:0-36962 GCF_027270795.1 Streptomyces sp. ActVer | reverse complement strand
CCAGCTTGGCGTCTTTGCCGAAGGCAAAGTCCCCCCACCGGGCCCGCACCCGACATCCGCCCCCCGAACAACCTGGCGCCCTCCCACAGCAAGTGGGAGGGCGCCAGGTTCACAGAACAACCGCAGGACTCAGTTGTGACTGTGGAGGACCTCATTGAGGCCACCCCACACCGCGTTGTTCGGCCGCGCCTCCACCGTCCCGGTGACAGAGTTCCGCCGGAACAGAATGTTGGACGCGCCGGACAGCTCACGCGCCTTGACGATCTGCCCGTCCGGCATGGTGACCCGCGTCCCGGCGGTGACGTACAGCCCGGCCTCGACGACGCACTCGTCACCGAGGGCGATCCCGACGCCCGCCTCCGCCCCGATCAGGCACCGCTCGCCGATCGTGATGCGGACGTTGCCGCCGCCGGACAGCGTGCCCATGGTGGACGCGCCGCCGCCGATGTCCGAGCCGTCGCCGACCACGACGCCGGCGGAGATGCGGCCCTCGACCATGGACGTGCCGAGCGTGCCGGCGTTGAAGTTCACGAAGCCCTCGTGCATGACCGTGGTGCCCTCGGCGAGGTGCGCGCCGAGGCGGACCCGGTCGGCGTCGGCGATGCGGACGCCCTTCGGCGCCACGTAGTCCGTCATGCGCGGGAACTTGTCGATGGACGTCACGGCCAGGTGGAGGCCCTCGGCGCGGGCGTTCAGCCGGACCTTCTCCACGTCGTCCACGGCGACCGGGCCGAGCGAGGTCCAGGCGACGTTGGCGAGGTGGGCGAACAGGCCGTCGAGGCTCTGCCCGTGCGGCTTCACGAGGCGGTGCGAGAGGAGGTGCAGGCGCAGGTACGCGTCGTGCGCGTCGACCGGCTTCTCGTCGAGCGAGGCGATGACCGTGCGGACCGCGACCACTTCGACGCCACGCCGGGCGTCCGGGCCGATCGCTTTCACGGCGCCCTCGCCGAGCAGCTCCGCCGCGCGCTCGGCGGACAGCCGCTCGGAGCCGGAGGGGCCGGGCTCGGCAGCCAGTCCGGGGGCCGGGAACCAGGTGTCGAGGACAGTTCCGTCGGCGGCGAGCGTGGCAAGCCCGGCGGCGACGGCGCCGGTGGTGCGAGTAGCAGTCGTGTCGGTCATGAGGGAAACCTAACCGGCCGGGGCCCACGGGGGCCAACCAGTGCGCCCGGCGTCTCAGGTGCCGGGCGCACCGGGGCCTGCCCGGCGGGGTCGTGCCGGAGGGACCAGGGCGGTCCAGGTCAGGGCCGCTGGCCCTTCTTGTCGACCACCGCCACGGCCAGTCGCACCCCGCTGATGACGGCGTCCCCCTTCTTCCACTGGCCTCCGGCGCTCCGGGCCACCCACCGGTGACCGCTGTAGAGGTAGGTGCCGGGGTCCAGGAGGAGTTCGTCCCGGTTCGCCGTCGGGTCCTCGTTCCTGAGGTAGACCGCGACGGCATCGCGCCCCGCCGCGTCCTGGACCTGCGCGGCCCGTACGCCGGGAATCGTGGCCAGGGCCCGGTAGACCTTGGCGAGATCCTCGGCGTCGTACGCGTACGCCCGGCTGAGGACCGCGGTGAGGGCCCGGTACTCGTGTTCGGTACGGGTCTCGGTCTTGTCGATGGCGTAGAAGAACGCGCGTGCCCTCGCCCGTACCTTCGGACAGAAGGCTTCAGGGGATCACCCGCGCCAGCACCTCGCGGGTGTACGCCTCGTCGTACTCCGCCCCCGTCACCAGCACCTGCAGACAGATCCCGTCCATCACCGCGACGAGGGCCCGCGCGGTGACGGGGTCCGTGCGGCAGCCGATCCGCTCGGCGAGGTCCTGGCACCACTCGGCGGCGACGGGCCGCAGCACGGGGCGGCGCAGGGCGGCGAGATAGAGCTCGTACTCCAGCTCCACGCTCGCGCGGTCGCCCCCCAGCCACTCGCCCAGCAGACCGGCGAGTTCACCGGCCAGATCGGTCCCGGCATCCTCCAGCGCGCCCCGCGAGGCGACGACCTTCGCGAAGCCCTCGTTCGTCTGGCGCAGCGCGGCGACCATGAGCTCGTCGAGGGTCTTGAAGTGGTACGTCGTCGAGCCCAGCGGCACATCGGCCTCGGCGGCGACCGAGCGGTGGCTGAGCCCGCCGATGCCCTTGGCCGCCACGACACGGATCGCCGCGTCGATGATCCGCTGCCGCCGCTCGGGGTCGTAGCGCCTGACCATCAGCGGGCTCCCGCCGGACGGCGCGAGCAGGCCCCCGCCGGACAGCGCCGCATCAGTGCGCCCCGCCCAGGTTCAGCACCACGACCCCGCCGATGATCAGCACGATCCCGGCGAACTTGGCGGTGTTCATGCCCTCGCCCAGGAACATCATCCCGATCGCGGCGACGGCCGCCGTGCCGATCCCCGCCCAGATCGCGTAGGCCGTGCCGACCGCGACGGTCTTCAGCGTCTGCGCGAGCAGCACGAACGCGACGACGTAGCCGATCGCGGTCACCAGCGAGGGCCACAGCTTGCTGAAGCCCTCGCTGTACTTCATGGCGGTGGTGGCGGCGACCTCTGCGGCGATGGCTCCGGCGAGCAGCGCGTATCCCATGTGTACGAGTGTACGCATCGATACGTACGCCTGTACACATCCCCGTCGGCCTCAGTCGAGAAGCGTCTTCTTCGGCCGCAGCACACAGAATTCGTTGCCCTCGGGGTCGGCGAGGACGACCCAGGTGACGTCCCCTCCCTGGCCGACGTCCGCCCGCCGGGCCCCGAGCGCGAGGAGCCGGTCGACCTCGGCGTCCCGGTCGTCGGGCGCGAGGTCGATGTGCAGCCGGTTCTTGATCTTCTTGCGCTCGTCGACCGGTACGAAGCAGATGCCGGGCAGGGCGCCCGGGTCGGCCCCGATGACGATCTCGTCCTCGGCCTCGAACAGCACGCGCCAGTCGAGGACCTGGCACCAGAAGCGGGCCAGCGACGGCAGATCATGGGCGTCGACGACGACTTGATACCAGGAGACAGCCATACGCCGCAGTCTCCCTCCGAGCCCCGGGGGTCGCCACCGAGCCACTGTGCGAATGTGCGCGACCGTCCGTGCCTGTTCGCTCATTTTCCTTATGGCACCCGGGAGTTACCGATGGTTACTGTTCGGCACCCCGCACCCGCCGTCGTCCCGATGGAGAGACCATGAGCACAGGAGTCCCCCGCCCCCGCGGCCGGTGGCTGCGCGCCCTGACCGCCGGAGCGCTCGGCGCGGCCGCGCTCACCGTGACGTCCTCGGCCGACGGAGCACCGGCCGGCGCAGAGGCTGCCCGTACCGAGACCCCGGTGGCCTCCGCCTCCCCGGTCGCCCGGATCACCGAGACCATGGTCTCCGTGCGGATCCCGCTGCCCGCCTCGGTCGGCAGCCACCCGGCGCGCTGCGACCGGCTGTCGTATCTGCGCTACCGCTCCTCGGAGGGACCGTCGAAGTCCGCCGACGCCGACCGGATCCTGGTCGCCCAGCCCAGCATCCTGGAGGGTGCGGGCGCCTTCGACAGCGTGGCCCGCAACACGGTGAGGGCGGCCGCCGAGAAGGGCGAGCACATCGAGTTCTGGGCCCTGGACCGGCGCTCCAACTGCCTTGAGGACAACGCCGGGATCTCAACGGGCAGCGCCGCCAGGGCTGTTGGCTACTACTACGAGGGCGAGAAGGTCGACGGACGCTCCTTCGACGGGTTCCTGACGAGTGATCAGACGGGCTGGCTCGCCGAGGTCGGCCTGGAGCGCACGGTCCGTGACCAGTACGACCTGCTGTCCGCCGAACTCCCCGACCAGAAGCTCCGCAAGGAGAAGGTGCTGTGCGGCGGGCACTCCCTCGGCGGCGTCCTCACCGGCGTCTTCGCCACCTGGGACTTCGACGGCAACCCCGCGACGACGGCGGACGCGGGCTTCAACCAGTGCGCGGGCTACTTCGCCCTGGATACGACCATCGCCACCAACCTCGACGACCTGAACGGCAGTTCGGGCACCCTCAACGGCGGCCTGCTGCCCAAGGGCACGGTCCCGGAGACGGGCCTCGGCTACACCGTCGTACAGGCCGGTCTGCGCAGCGGTGTCCTGCCCCGCTTCCTCGCGCTCCCCACGGTGATCAACCCCGAGATCATGAACGTCCTCGCGATCAGCGGCCTCGCCGCCCGCACCGCCCCCGACGCCCGGTCCACGCTCCAGGACGACCTCCCGTCGAACGCCAACATCGAGACGACGTCCCGCACGATGTTCTCCAAGGACGCGGCCGTCTTCCTGTCGGGCAAACCCACGATCCGCGACTTCCGGCTCACCAACTCGGCGGTCCTGGGCGCCTTCATGGACGACAACTCGGCCCCGCTGTCCTTCATCCAGACCAGCGTGGGCCTCTTCGACGGCGGCCGCCTGGTGGACAAGAACTTCCCGGTCTCGAACGACGTCCAGGGCTCACCGGCCCTGTTCGGTACGGAACTGAAGGCGATTCCGGACGAGCCGGCCGGCCCGCTCTACACCTGGCGGAACTTCGACCGGATCGGCGCGCCGGACGACCCGGTCCACCGCTCGGCCGACGGCACGCCGTTCACGACGGCCGCCAAGGAGGTCTCGGACATCGGGGAGCTGGCCCGCAGCCTCTCCGAGCAGCCGCTGGACTTCACCGAGGACTACTTCCCGACGAAGCTGGTCACCGACCTCTCCCTGGTCGACGACGCGCGGATCGCCCGGAACATGGCGCACCCCGGCGGCCTGACCGCGAACCCCACGATCACCTTCGTCGCGGGCGACGGGATCCTCGCGGACCACATCCCCGCGGACAAGAACCCCGTGGTCCTGCCCGGTTACCAGCATCTGGACGTGCTCACGGCGGCCCCGGTCCAGAACGGCGGAACCCGCGAACGGATCGCCACCCTCCTGTCGGCCTTCGCGACGCGTTAGCCCCGGCCCTCGCGGCAGACGTCGGGCACCGGTCCTCACGGCACACGCCGGGCACCGGCCCTCACGACACAATTGGGCATCGGTCCAGGTGACGCCTCGGGCGCCTTCTTTCATAACTGTTGGGCCCCGAGAGGAACTTCCGCCTCCGCCGAGAGAGCCGGCGGCGCGGCGCCCGAACTCCCTGCCCCGGGCGCCGGGATCGGCCCTCTCCAGGCCTCTGATCTCGAATCCTTAAGTCTTGAACTATCTTTCCCGGCCCCCCGGACCCGACGATCACCGTCAACTGGCCGCCGAACCCCCGGCGTTCCTGGCAGAAACCGCTCTCAGAAACGCTACGCGGGGCCACAAGTTCTACTAATGTTCCCCTCGTCGCGCACGCGGATCCCCCGGCCACAGCCGTCACGCGTGTCCGCGGCCCACGCCTCCTCTTGTGCCACGACCCACCTGACCGATCCGCGTCCGCCTTGGGCGACGCTGGGGGAACCTCGCATGCCTGAAAGAAATCCCGGGTCCGCTCCCGACCCGTCCGCCCGCCCCGCGAAGGTGTGGGAGACCGGCGAAAGCCTGGACGAGTCACACGTACCCGGAACCCGCAGGCTCTGGCTTGCGGGAGCACTCCTCGTGGCGGTCCTCGCCTCCACCGTCACAGCCGTCGTCGTGCTCGACGACGACCCGGACACCTCGGCGAAGGGGAAGACCAAGAACACCACCTCCTCGGCGGACGAGCCGCTCATACCCAGCCCGCCCCCCGCCACGGCGCCCAGCGGGAAGAGCGGCCTCGCCGCCCCCGATTCCTCGAAGGCCGTCGCGGACGGTTCCGCCTCGCCCGAGGCGGAACAGCAGGGCGGTACGAACCCGGACTCGGACCCGCGGCCGTCCAAGTCCGCCTCCGCCAAGCCCCCCGCGTCCAAGCCCGCCTCCTCAGGGAAGTCCGTCCAGGCGGTCAACTACCCCGACCGCTACTGGCACCTCGACCGCGACTCGGTGCGACTCGACCGGGTGAGCTCCCAGAGCTCGTCGCGGACCAGGGACGAGGCCACCTTCAAGGTCGTCCCCGGTATCGCCGACTCCAGCTGTGTGTCCTTCTCCCTGGGCAACAACCGCTATCTGCGCCACTACCAGTTCCGGCTCCGCGCCGACCGCCACAACGGCTCCGAGCTCTTCAAGCAGGACGCCACGTTCTGCCCCCGCCCGACGGGCTTCAACGACGCGGTCATGCTGGAGTCGTACAACTACCGCGGCCGCTTCCTGCGCCACCGCAACTTCGAGGTCCGCCTCGAATCGTTCGACAACAGCCGGCTCTACCGGGCGGACTCGGCGTTCAGGCTCGTGAAGGGCCTGGGCTGAGCGACTCTCCGGCAGCCGGGGCCGGCCGGCCCCGGCTCTGCCCCGGACGACAGACGAACGCGGCCCCCGGCATGATGCCGGGGGCCGCACACGTACAACTCGGAATCAGACGTTGAAGCCCAGCGCGCGAAGCTGGTCGCGGCCGTCGTCCGTGATCTTGTCGGGGCCCCACGGCGGCATCCACACCCAGTTGATGCGGAGCTCGTTCACGAGGCCGTCCGTGGCGGACTTGGCCTGGTCCTCGATGACGTCGGTGAGCGGACAGGCCGCCGACGTCAGGGTCATGTCGATCGTCGCGATGTTCGCGTCGTCGATGTGAATGCCGTAGATCAGCCCGAGGTTGACGACGTCGATGCCCAGTTCGGGGTCGACGACGTCGTACAGGGCCTCTCGGACTTCTTCCTCCGAGGCCGGTTTCATCTCGATGGTCTCGCTCATGCCGTCTTCCTTTCGGCGTCGGCCTCGCCCAGGGCCTGGGCCGTCGCGTCCTTCCAGGCCATCCAGCTCAGCAACGCGCACTTCACGCGGGCCGGGTACTTGGAGACCCCGGCGAACGCGACAGCGTCCTCAAGGATCTCCTCCATCGCGTCGTCCGGCTCGATACGGCCCTTGGACTGCATCAGCTCCAGGAAGGTCTCCTGGATCTTCTGAGCCGCGGCCAGGTCCTTGCCGACGAGCAGCTCGTTCAGCACGGAGGCCGAGGCCTGGCTGATGGAGCAGCCCTGGCCCTCGTACGAGACGTCGCTGATCTTCGTGCCGTCGTACTTCACGCGCAGCGTGATCTCGTCGCCGCACGTCGGGTTGACGTGGTGCACCTCGGCGTCGCCATCTCGAAGACCGCGCCCGTGCGGGTGCTTGTAGTGGTCCAGGATGACTTCCTGGTACATCGAATCAAGCCTCACGACTCAGCCAGCTCCTCAGCCGAAGAAGTTCCGTACGTGCTCCAGGCCGTCGACCAGAGCGTCGATCTCGGTCGGCGTGGAGTACAGATAGAACGACGCTCGTGTGGTCGCAGGAATTCCGTACCGCAGGCAGACGGGCCGCGCGCAGTGGTGACCCACGCGCACCGCGATGCCCTGCTCGTCGAGAACCTGGCCCACGTCGTGCGGGTGGATGTCACCCAGCGTGAACGAGATCGCCGCGCCGCGGTCCTCGGCCGTGGTCGGGCCGATGATCCGCAGGTCCGGCACCTCGCCGAGCCTCTTCACCGCGTACTCGGTGAGCGCGTGCTCATGGGCGAGGATCTTGTCCATGCCGATGGCGCTCAGATAGTCGATGGCCGCGCCGAGGCCGACCGCCTGCGCGATCGGCGGGGTGCCCGCCTCGAACTTGTGCGGGGCGGGAGCGTACGTCGACGAGTGCATCGACACCGTCTCGATCATCTCGCCGCCGCCGAGGAACGGAGGCAGGTCCTCCAGGAGCTCCTGACGGCCCCAGAGGACGCCGATGCCGGTCGGGCCGCACATCTTGTGGCCGGTGAAGGCCACGAAGTCGGCCTGCAGCGCCTGTACGTCCATCGGCATGTGCGGGGCGGCCTGCGAGGCGTCGATGCAGACCAGCGCGCCGACCTCCTGCGCACGGCGCACTATCGCCTCGACCGGGTTGACCGTGCCCAGGATGTTCGACACCAGCACGAAGGAGACGATCTTCGTCTTCTCGGTGATGATCTCGTCGATGTTGGACAGGTCGAGCCGGCCGTCGTCGGTGAGGCCGAACCACTTCAGCTTCGCGCCCGTGCGCTGCGCCAGCAGCTGCCACGGCACGATGTTGGAGTGGTGCTCCATCTCCGTGATGACGATCTCGGTCTCGTGGTCCACGCGGTAGGGCTCGTCGGCCCAGCCGAGCATGTTGGCCACGAGGTTGAGCGACTCGGAGGCGTTCTTCGTGAAGATCACCTCGTCGCGGCTCGGCGCGTTGATGAACGCGGCGACCTTGTCGCGCGAGCCCTCGTACAGCGCCGTGGCCTCCTCCGCGAGCACATGCACACCGCGGTGGACGTTGGCGTTGTAGCGCTCGTAGTACTCGTTCAGGGCGTCCAGTACCTGGCGCGGCTTCTGCGAGGTCGCCGCGTTGTCCAGGTACACGAGCTTCTGACCGTCGTGGACCGTGCGGTCCAGGATGGGGAAGTCCTTGCGGATCGCCTCGGTGTCGAGGAGGCCCGGCAGCTGTGTCACGCGGATGCGCCACCCTTCACGTACTTGTCGTAGCCCTCGGCCTCAAGCTGGTCGGCGAGCTCCGCGCCGCCGGACTCGGCGATGCGGCCGTTCGCGAACACGTGCACGTGGTCGGGCTTGATGTAGCGCAGGATGCGCGTGTAGTGCGTGATCAGCAGGGTGCCGACCTCGCCGGACTCGCGGACCCGGTTGACGCCCTCGGAGACGACGCGCAGGGCGTCGACGTCCAGGCCGGAGTCGGTCTCGTCGAGGATCGCGATCTTCGGCTTGAGCAGCTCCAGCTGAAGGATCTCGTGGCGCTTCTTCTCGCCGCCGGAGAAGCCCTCGTTCACGTTGCGCTCGGCGAAGGCCGGGTCCATGTTGAGGCGCTCCATGGCCTCCTTGACCTCCTTCACCCAGGTGCGCAGCTTGGGGGCCTCGCCGCGGATCGCGGTGGCGGACGTACGGAGGAAGTTGGAGACCGAGACGCCGGGGACCTCGACCGGGTACTGCATCGCGAGGAACAGGCCGGCGCGGGCGCGCTCGTCGACGGACATCTCCAGGACGTCCTCGCCGTCGAGGGTGACGGTGCCGCTGGTGATCGTGTACTTGGGGTGACCCGCGAGCGAGTAGGCGAGCGTCGACTTGCCGGAGCCGTTCGGGCCCATGATGGCGTGGGTCTCGCCCTGCTTCACGGTGAGGTCGACGCCCTTGAGGATCTCCTTCGTGGCGTTGTCGGCCTCGACGGTGACGTGCAGGTCGTGGATTTCAAGCGTTGCCATGGGTTCCTCAGGACTCCTGGGTGAGGGAGACGAGCACGTCGTCCCCTTCGATCTTTACGGGGTATACGGGGACGGGGCGCGTCGCGGGCAGGCCGGACGGTTTGCCGGTGCGGAGGTCGAACGCGGAGCCGTGCAGCCAGCACTCGATCTGACAGTCCTCCACCTCGCCCTCGGAGAGCGAGACGTTCGCGTGCGAGCAGATGTCGTTGATCGCGAACACCTCCCCCTCGGTCTTCACGACCGAGACCGGCGTGCCGTCGAGCTCCACCCTCTTGGGGGTGTCGTCCTCCAGCTCGCCAAGCCCACAGGCGCGTACGAACGTCGACGAGGCAGTCATCAGACTGACGCCTCCAGCTCCTCGTCGATCCTGGCGAGAAGGCGCTCCTGGATGTCGGCGACGCGGATCTGCTGGACCAGTTCGGCGAAGAAGCCGCGGACCACCAGACGGCGGGCCTCGTCGGCCGGGATGCCGCGGGCCATCAGGTAGAAGAGCTGCTCGTCGTCGAAGCGGCCGGTCGCCGAGGCGTGTCCGGCGCCGACGATCTCGCCGGTCTCGATCTCCAGGTTCGGCACGGAGTCGACACGGGCGCCGTCGGTCAGAACCAGGTTCCGGTTCATCTCGTAGGTGTCCGTGCCCTCGGCGGTGGCCTCGATGAGGACGTCGCCGATCCACACCGCGTGGGCGCCGTCGCCCTGGAGCGCGCCCTTGTAGGCCACGTTCGACTTGCAGTGCGGGGCGTTGTGGTCGACCAGGAGGCGGTGCTCCTGGTGCTGGCCGGCGTCCGTGAAGTACAGGCCGAAGAGCTCGGCCTCGCCGCCGGTGCCGGCGTAGGCGACCCGCGGGTGGAGGCGTACGAGGTCGCCGCCGAAGGTGACGACGAAGGACTTGAAGGTGGCGTCCCGGCCGATCAGCGCGTTGTGCTGGCCGACGTGGACCGCCTTGTCGTCCCAGTCCTGGACGGAGACGACGGTCAGCTTGGCGCCGTCACCGAGGACGTAGTCGACGTTGGCGGCGAGCACGGCGTCACCGGTGTGGTCGATGACGACGACGGCCTCGGCGAAGGCTTCGAGCTCCACGACCTGGTGGCCGTAGGCGACGCCGCCCTCGCCGTGCACGGCGACGCGGATCGGCTCGGTGAGGACCGTCTCCTTGGGGACGGTGATCACACCGGCCTGCTCGAAGGCCGAGTACGCCTGGGCGGCGACGCGGTCCACCGGAGTGCCCGCCCTGCCGAGCCGGGCGTCGTCACGGCCGACGGTCTCGACCTTGACGCCCTCGGGCGCGTCGATGGCGACCTTCACGCCGACGCCGGTCGCGACCGCGGTGCCGTCGTGCAGCCCGCGCAGGCGCTCCAGCGGGGTGAACCGCCACTCCTCCTCACGGCCGTGGGGGACCGGGAAGTCCGCCACGTCGAAGGACGGGGGCGCGCTCATGCGCGTGGCGACGGTCGACTCGGCGGCCACCGCGATCGATCCGGCGGTGGTGGAGGACCCCACCGTGGAGTTCTGAGCCTCAGCCATGGCTGTCGTAGTGCTCGCTTTCTATTACGATCCTCGGCTCGCCATGAAAGACGCGCCGCCTGCTGCCTGGACGCAAGGGTGCGTCAGCCGACCGCGCCTTCCATCTGCAGCTCGATCAGCCGGTTGAGCTCAAGGGCGTACTCCATGGGGAGCTCCTTCGCGATGGGCTCGACGAAGCCGCGCACGATCATCGCCATCGCCTCGAACTCGGTCATGCCCCGGCTCATCAGGTAGAAGAGCTGGTCGTCGCTGACCTTGGAGACGGTGGCCTCGTGGCCCATGGACACGTCGTCCTCGCGGACGTCCACGTAGGGGTACGTGTCGGAGCGGGAGATGGTGTCGACCAGCAGCGCGTCACAGAGCACGTTCGACTTGGAGCCGTGGGCGCCCTCGCCGATCTCGACGAGACCGCGGTAGGACGTACGGCCGCCACCGCGTGCCACGGACTTCGACACGATGTTGGAGGACGTGTTCGGCGCCATGTGGACCATCTTGGAGCCGGCGTCCTGGTGCTGGCCCTCGCCCGCGAAGGCGATGGACAGGGTCTCGCCCTTGGCGTGCTCGCCCATCAGGTAGACGGCCGGGTACTTCATGGTGACCTTGGAGCCGATGTTGCCGTCGACCCACTCCATGGTCGCGCCCTCATAGGCCACGGCGCGCTTGGTGACCAGGTTGTAGACGTTGTTCGACCAGTTCTGGATGGTCGTGTAGCGGCAGCGGCCGCCCTTCTTCACGATGATCTCGACGACCGCGGAGTGCAGCGAGTCCGACTTGTAGATCGGGGCCGTGCAGCCCTCGACGTAGTGCACGTAGGCACCCTCGTCGACGATGATCAGGGTCCGCTCGAACTGGCCCATGTTCTCCGTGTTGATACGGAAGTAGGCCTGGAGCGGAATCTCGACGTGCACGCCCTTCGGCACGTAGATGAACGAGCCGCCGGACCACACCGCGGAGTTCAGCGACGCGAACTTGTTGTCGCCGACCGGGATGACGGTGCCGAAGTACTCCTTGAAGAGCTCCGGGTGCTCCTTCAGCGCGGTGTCGGTGTCCATGAAGATGACACCCTGCGCCTCCAGCTCCTCGTTGATCTGGTGGTAGACGACCTCGGACTCGTACTGGGCCGCGACACCGGCGACGAGGCGCTGCTTCTCCGCCTCGGGGATGCCGAGCTTGTCGTACGTGCTCTTGATGTCCTCGGGCAGGTCCTCCCAGGACTGCGCCTGCTTCTCCGTGGAGCGCACGAAGTACTTGATGTTGTCGAAGTCGATGCCCGAGAGGTCGGAGCCCCAGTTCGGCATGGGCTTCTTGTCGAACAGGCGCAGGCCCTTGAGACGGAGCTTGGTCATCCACTCCGGCTCGCTCTTCTTCGCGGAGATGTCCCGGACGACGGCCTCGTTGATGCCGCGCTTGGCAGAGGCACCGGCCACGTCCGAGTCGGCCCAGCCGTATTCGTACGTACCCAGACCCTCCAGCTCGGGGTGGGCAGTCTCCTCAATGGGGAGCGTCATGCGGGGTTCCTCCCGGCGGTACTTGCAGATGCGTCATGGCCGTGAAAATCGTGCTTGGAAATCTTTGGGATGAACGTGGTGCAGACACCGTCGCCGTGGGCGATGGTGGCCAGCCGCTGGACATGTGTGCCGAGCAGCTGGGAGAAGATCTCTGTCTCCGCCTCGCACAGTTGCGGGAACTGTTCGGCGACATGGGCGACCGGGCAGTGGTGCTGGCAGAGCTGCTCGCCGACCGGTGCGCTGCGCGCCGTAGCAGCGTACCCGTCCGCGCTCAGGGCCTTGGCCAGCGCTTCCGCGCGCTTTTCGGGGGCGGCGGCCTCGACGGCCTTGCGGTACGTGTCGGCCTGGGCCGCCATCCGGGCGCGGGCGAAGGCCACGACGGCCTCGTCCCCGCCCTCGCGCTCCGCGATCCAGCGCAGGGCGTCGGCGGCGAGCTTGTCGTAGGACTGGTCGAAGGCGTCCCGGCCACAGTCGGTCAGCGCGAACACCTTGGCGGGCCGCCCGCGCGTACGAGCGCCGTAGACCCGCTGCTCGCGGGCCTCCACGACGTCGTCGGAGACGAGCGCGTCCAGGTGCCGTCGCACGGCGGCCTGGGTGAGGCCCAGCCGCCCCGCGAGGTCGGTCACGGTCGACGGGCCGTGGTCCAGGATGGACCGCGCGACGCGGTTGCGCGTGGAGCGCTCACCGGTCGCGAGTTCCTCCTGCGGAGCCTCGCCAACGTTTTTCACAACGCCATTGTTGCGTAATTCCTCAGAGACTGACAAGCCGCGTCCACGCCACGATGGGTGCGGTGCATCACTTAGGTAAACCTAATCTGACCTGCGGAAATGATCTTTGATCGATCAATTCGGTGGCAGGGGGCAGGGTTGTCGGGGAGACTCCCGAACCATGCCGACACCCCCTCCGACCGGCCCTCTAGTCACCCGAGCCACCCTCGCGGCGGACCTGCGCGCGCTCGGCGTACGCCCCGGCGAGACCCTCCTCGCGCACTCGTCGCTGCGCTCCCTCGGATGGGTCAACGGGGGCGCGGTCGCCGTCGTCGAAGGACTGCTCGACGCGCTCGGTCCGGACGGCACGCTCGTGGTCCCCACCCAGTCCGGCGGCCTCTCCGACCCCGCTCTGTGGACCGCCCCGCCCGTCCCCGAGGCCTGGTGGGAGACGATCCGCGCCACGATGCCGGGGTACGACCCGCTCACCACGCCCACACGAGGGGTGGGCGTGATCCCGGAGACCGTACGCACCTGGCCGGGCGCCCTGCGCAGCGCGCACCCGCAGACCTCGTTCGCGGCGATCGGGCCGCGCGCGGCGAAGATCGTCGAGGACCACGCCCCGGACTGCCGCCTCGGCTGGGGGTCCCCCCACGCCCTTGAGGCAGTGGGGGAGCAGCCCGCTGGCCCGTCTGGAGACCATGGGCGCCCGCGTCCTGCTGCTCGGCGCGGGCTACGACTCTTGCACCGGCTTCCACCTCGCCGAATACCGGATCCCGTCCCCGCGTGTCGAGGTGGGACGGCCGGTCCGTACGCCCGAAGGTTCCCGCTGGGAGGTCATGACCGAGATCTCGATCAGCTCGGAGCGGTTCGACGAGCTGGGCGCCGACTTCGAACGGGACCGTCCCGTCGTACGGGGCCTGGTGGGCGCGGCCGACACCCGGCTGTTCCCCGTGGCCGACGCGGTGGCGTACGCGGAGCGGTGGCTTGAGACGCACCGTTCGCGCGAGGAGTGGGTCACCGACGACGCGCCCGCCTCACGCCGCTCGTGACTCGACCCGCCCTCTGTGCCCCGCTCGGCCGTCCCTAGACTTGGCGCTCATGCGAAGTGAGGCCGCCCATGCGTAGTGAGACCGCCCTCCCGCCGCCCGACCACCACCCCTCAACGAGGCGCTCCGCGCCGCACCCTCTTATTGAGGTCCAGGGCCTGGTGAAGCGGTACGGCAGGAAGACCGCGGTGGACGGCCTGGATCTGGTGGCCCGGGCGGGCATCACCGCCGTCCTCGGGCCCAACGGCGCCGGCAAGACGACCACCGTCGAGACCTGCGAGGGATACCGCAGGCCGGACGACGGAACGGTCCGGGTGCTGGGCCTCGACCCGGTGCGCGAGGCCTCCGCGCTGCGCCCCCGCATCGGCGTGATGCTCCAGTCCGGCGGTGTCTACTCCGGCGCCCGCGCCGACGAGATGCTCCGCCACGTGGCCAAGCTGCACGCGCACCCGCTGGACGTGGACGCGCTCATGGAGCGCCTGGGCCTCGGGAGCTGCGGCCGCACGACGTACCGGCGGCTCTCCGGCGGCCAGCAGCAGCGCCTCGCGCTCGCCATGGCCGTGGTCGGCCGCCCCGAACTGGTCTTCCTGGACGAGCCGACCGCGGGTCTCGACCCGCAGGCCCGCCGGGCCACCTGGGACCTCGTACGCGATCTGCGCGCCGACGGTGTCTCGGTCATCCTCACCACGCACTACATGGACGAGGCCGAGCAGCTCGCCGACGACGTGGCGATCATCGACGCGGGCCGGGTCATAGCGAAGGGCAGCCCCGAGGAGCTGTGCCGCGGCGGCGCCGAGAACACCCTGCGCTTCTCCGGCCGCCCCGGCCTCGACGTGGCCTCCCTCCTCAAGGCCCTCCCGGCGGACTGCACGGCGGCCGAGCTGACGCCGGGCTCGTACCGCGTGGGCGGCAAGGTCGACCCGCAGCTGCTCGCGACCGTCACCACCTGGTGCGCCCAGCACGGGGTGATGCCGGAGAAGATCTCGGTGGAGCGGCACACCCTGGAGGACGTCTTCTTGGAGCTCACCGGTAAGGAGCTGCGCGGATGACCGCGGGAACGGACGCCCGGACCACGGGCGAGGGCACGGGCGAGGGCACGGGCATGTACGCGCCGCGGCCGGGAGCCGCCCCGCTCCCCCGCATGATCGCGGCACAGGCGGCGCTGGAGACGAGGATGCTGCTGCGCAACGGCGAGCAGCTGCTCCTGACGGTGATCATCCCGACGCTGCTGCTGGTGCTGTTCAGCGCGGTGGACATCGTCGACACGGGCGAGGGAAAGGCGGTCGACTTCCTCGCGCCCGGCATTCTCGCGCTCGCCGTGATGTCGACGGCGTTCACGGGCCAGGCGATCGCCACGGGCTTCGAGCGGCGGTACGGCGTGCTGAAGCGGCTCGCCGCCTCACCGCTGCCCCGCTGGGGGCTGATGACGGCCAAGACCCTCTCCGTCCTGGTCACCGAGGTCTTCCAGGTGCTCCTCGTGACGGTGATCGCCCTGGCGCTGGGCTGGTCGCCGGAGGGCAACCCGCTCGCCGTGCTGCTGCTCCTGGTCCTGGGCACGGCGGCGTTCTCGGGCCTCGGCCTGCTGATGGCGGGCACACTCAAGGCGGAGGCCACGCTGGCAGCCGCGAACCTGGTCTTCCTGCTGCTGCTCGTGGGCGGCGGGGTCATCGTCCCACTGGACAAGTTCCCGGACGCGGCCCAGGACCTGCTCGGCCTGCTGCCGATCTCGGCCCTGTCGGAGGGGCTGCGGGACGTGCTCCAGCACGGGGCCGGGATGCCGTGGGGGAACCTCGGGATCCTCGCCGTATGGGCGGTCGTGGGCCTCGCGGCCGCCGGGAAGTTCTTCCGCTGGGAGTGATCGGGCAATGACACGGGACCGGCGAGGGGAGGGGGCTCGTGAAAGCGTGCACAAGCGGCCCCCTACGATGGAGCCCGTGCCAAACGTGACCCGAGCCGATGCCGCCCAAGCCGTGCGCAACCCGCTCGCCTTCATCGCCGAACGCTGGACCCCGTCACCCAGGACGGTCCAGCGGGCCGCCCTCGCCGCACTCGTCATGGCGGTACTGATCGTGGTGACCGGAGGCGCCGTCCGGCTGACCGGCTCGGGGCTCGGCTGCCCGACCTGGCCCAAGTGCACCGACGACTCGCTGACCACCACGAGCGCGATGGGCTTGCACGGTGTGATCGAGTTCGGCAACCGCATGCTGACGTACGTGCTGAGTGCCGCGGTCGGCTGGGCGATCATCGCGGCACGCTCGCAGAAGCCCTACCGGCGCAGCCTCACCCGGCTCGGCTGGGCGCAGTTCTGGGTCGTCATGAGCAACGCGGTCCTCGGCGGCGTCGTCGTCCTGGTGGGCCTCAACCCGTACACGGTCGCCGCCCACTTCCTCCTCTCCACCGCCCTGATCGCCGTCGCCACGGTGATGTGGCAGCGCACCCGCGAGGGCGACGACGCCCCGCGTCCGCTGGTCGGCAAGCCGGTGCAGCAGATGGCGTGGACCCTCGTCGCCGCCACCGTCCTGCTGATCGCGGTGGGTACGGTCGTCACCGGCGCGGGCCCGCACGCGGGCGACTCAAGCGAGGTCGAGCGCATCCCGCTGAACTGGGAGAACGTCACCAAGCTGCATGCCGTACTGGCCTGGATCGTGGTGACGCTGACCTTCGCCCTGTGGTTCGTCCTGAGGGCCGTCGACGCGCCCAAGGGGCCCCTGCACCGCACCCGCGACCTCTTCCTGGTACTCCTCGCCCAGGGCGGCATCGGGTACGTCCAGTACTTCACCGACCTGCCGGAGGTCCTGGTCGGCCTCCACATGTTCGGCTCCTGCCTGGTGTGGATCGCCACGCTCCGCGTCCTGCTGGCACTGCGGGAACGGCCGGAGGTCGTGGCGGATCTGCCCGCCCAGTCGACACAGTCGTCGCTCACGCGCGCGTGAGCAACGCGCAGGTCACGTGAGTCGCGCGTCACGTGGGGCACGCGCAGGTCATTCGTACGCGGCCACCAGGCGGTCGATGGCCGGAGCGAGGTAGCCGCGGGTCAGCTCCGCTCTGCGGGCCGTCCACTCCTGGACCGGTGCCCCGGGCTCCTCGTACCGCCGCCGCCTGACGTCCGCGACCAGCTCGACGGGCGCGCCGAGACCGGGCAGCAGATCGAGTGCCTCGCGCTTGGTGATCAGCCGCCCGTCCTTCAGCGTGGCCGTGGCACGGGCGTAGGTGACGAGCCCCAGGTCCACCCAGACGTCCTGCGTCCAGTTGTCGGCCCGGTCCACCTGTCGTCGCCAGAAGTCCCGCTGGTCCCGTACGACGAACTCGGCCAGCTCGTCGTCCGTCACCGGCGGCAGCAGGCTCCCGGGCGGCTCCCCCTCCAGGACCAGCCCGAAGGTGTGCAGCTCGCGCCGGGTCACCGGTGTGACAGTCCGCTTGAAGAGCTGCTGGTGCGCCCACGTGAGGTGCCGCCGCTCGGCACCGGCGGCCGTGTCGCGCGTCAGATAGCTGCAGTGCAGCTTGGCGACGAGCGGTTCGGCACGCAGGCGGGCGTGCAGCCGGGCCACCTTCCAGAGCGTCCTCGCCCCGATCGGGCCCTCCAGGACCACGATCAGATCCAGGTCGCTGACGCCCTCCCGGTAGTCGCCCCCGCCGAGCGAGCCATGCGCCCACACGGCAGCGGGGGCCAGATCGCGCAGTTCGGTGCGGAAGCGGTCGAGGAGCCGGTCGGTCGCGTCGCTGCGTGTCATATACACAGTCTGTACAGCCCGCTCCGCCCCGTACACCCGTCTCACTCCACCCCGTACACCCGTCGCGCGTTCCCCGCCGCGATCAGCCCCGCCACCCGCTGCGCGTCGGCCAGCGACCAGGCGCCCTCGGCCACCCAGGTGCCGAGCACCTTGGCGAGCGCCTCGCGGAAGAGACGTGCTCCGACCACATGAAGTTCGGGCAGACCATGTGCGCCGCTGGAGAAGAGGAGCTTGCCGAAGGGGGCGAGCTCCAGGATCTCGGAGAGGACGGCGGACGCGCGGGCCCCGGTGCGGACGAGGGCGGCGCCCAGATCGGCGTACACATGCGGGAAGACCCCGGCGAGATGCGCCGCGTGGCGGTGGTACGGGTAGCCGTGCAGCAGGACCAGGTCGGTGCCGAGGCCGGCCGTCGCGCGGGCGAAGTCGGTGAGCAGGACCGGGTCGTTGCGGTCGATGCGCAGGCCGGGCTCACCGAGCCCCGCGTGCAGTTGGAGCGGCAGGCCGGAGGCGACCGCGATCCACAGGAGATGCCTGAGCAGCACCGGATCACTCAGTTCGCCGCCCACCCGGCGCCCGGCCAGCCATCGCCCCGCCGCGCCACGCACCTCTCCCGGTCCGGGCGGTTCGGGCGCGAGCGCCAGCCCGTGGCGTAAGCCCGCCACCGAGGTGAAGGCCACGGCGTTCGCGGCCGCCCCGTGCACCGACTCGGCGAGGTTGGCGAGGAACGACTCGACGGTTCCGGAGGTGTCGGCGACCTGCTCGGCGAGCGGCTCCAGACGGACGATCTCGTGGGCTCGCGCGGCTCCTGTGGAGGCCATCTCGCCTGGCCCCGTCAGATCGCCCGGCAGACCGGTGTCGACCAGATAGGTCGTGATCCCGCTCCCCCGCAGCAGCCTGCGCCCCGCCTCCAGGACGCCGAGTTCCCGGCGTCGGGCGAGGTAGCGGGCGGGCGGACAGTGGGGCTCAAGGCCCAGCAGGGGCGGACACCAGCGCCGTACGGCGAAACCGGTCTGTGTGTCGAAGAACGTGGTACCTGCGGCGGGCGGGCCCTCGCCCCGGGCGAGGTGGGCCTCGAAGGTGCCGAGACCCAGCTCCGTCCGCAGCACGCCGTGGCAGTACTGATCCACCAGCGACGGCGTTTCGATCATCCGGACTCCCCGCGAATGGGCCCTGCCTTTATTGAAGGGCCTAACGGGTGAACCGGGTGTCAGGTGTTGGGCGGCCACACCCCGTGCGAAGCGCTCCGCGGGTTTTGCGGGTGGGGTGCGGGTTGGAGGGCTGCGGGTGGGGGTGCCGCTTGTTCCGACGTGCGGGCCGGTTGTGGTTGCTCGCGCAGTTCCCCGCGCCCCTTTGGGGCACGGGGCCGGGGGTCGGGGTCGGTTCAGGTGTTGCTCGGGCCGCCGAGTTGGATGCCTGCCATGCGGGTCCACTCGTACGGGCCTGTCTTGACCTTGTTCGCGAACTCGCCGTCGAAGTCGTCGTGGGCGGTGATGCCGGACTTCTTCACGGCCTGTTCCGCGATGGCGAAGGTGGGGGCCACGAGGTCGCCCCAGCCGCCGTCCTCGCCGACCAGGACGATCCGGGCGCCCTTCTGGCCGATGTACGCGATCTGGCCCTCGGCGCCGCCGTGGGCCTGCGCGAAGGAGGAGATCTGCTTGGCGAGCTTCGCTGCCCGGCGCTCGGCCTTGGCGTCCTGCTTGGCGCCGGCGCCCTCGTCAACCTGCTGGGTGTCTGCCATGCCCAGGATGCTACCGACGGGTAGATCATTCGGCGACGCCCCGACCGAGTGGCCTTGCCCACGCACCCAGGTCGGCCGCGGCGCCCCTCAGGGGCGCGGGGAACTGCGCGACCAGCCACGGCCGGCCCGCAGCCGCCTACGCACCCCCACGACCCCCTGTCGGAGGGTCACCTCAAGAACGGGTCCACCGCCACCGCCACGAACAGCAGCGACACGTAAGTGATGGACCAGTGGAAGAGCCGCATCTCCTTCAGCTTGGCGCCCACGGCGCCGTCCTTCGCGCGGGTCTGCAGCCCGTGGGCCTCCCAGAGCCAGAAGCCGCCGGTCACGAGGGCGACGACCGTGTAGAACCAGCCCGTGTAGCCGAGCGGCGTCAGGAGGAGGGAGACGGCGACCATGGCCCAGCTGTAGAGGACGATCTGCCGCGCGACGACCTTGTTGGAGGCGATGACGGGCAGCATCGGAACGCCCACGCGCGCGTAGTCCGCCTTGACCTTCATGGAGAGCGGCCAGTAGTGCGGCGGCGTCCAGAAGAACATGACGAGGAAGAGGATGATCGGCGCCCACGACATGGAGTTCGTGACGGACGACCAGCCGATGAGCACCGGAAGACAGCCGGCGATACCGCCCCACACGATGTTCTGCGAGGTACGGCGTTTGAGGATCATCGTGTAGACGACGACGTAGAAGAGGAGCGCTCCGAGCGACAGCCACGCGGACAGCCAGTTGACGGCGAATCCGAACAGCAGCGTCGAGACGACCGCGAGCGTGATGCCGAAGGCGAGGCACTCGCGTGGGCTGACCATGCCGGTGACCAGTGGACGCTGCGCGGTGCGCTCCATGAGCGCGTCGATGTCACGGTCGATGTACATGTTCAGGGCGTTGGCGCCGCCCGCCGAGAGGTAACCGCCGACACAGGTGAGGAGCACCAGCTTCAGATCGGGCACACCCTGCTGCGCGAGGAACATCACCGGAACGGTGGTGATCAGCAGCAGCTCGATGATCCGCGGCTTGGTGAGAGCAACGAACGCCTTGACCCGGGCCCCGAACGGCCGGTGGTTCGTGCCCTGGCTCGTCCCGAGCACTCCCGCAGGACGGGATTCAACGGCCGTCACGCACACCCCTGACAGAGACATTTCAGCGAGCTCCGGGTGTGAACTCCCGGTAAAGGCTCGCGCGTACCACGCCACTGTAGACGTTGCCCAGACCCCGGCCTTCGCGGGGGTCGGGTCGTGTTGAAAGGCCTCCGCGCGGGACTGATCGGCATTGCGTTGAGCAGTCGGATGAGCGGCTCCGTATTCACTTGCCGAACACGGAACGCGCCGGTCGGGAGGCGGAAGAGGGAGAGTCCCGGCAGTCTGGAATGACTCGAAAAAATGCGCGTTCCTACGGGGGTAGGCTCGACAGCGAGCCGGTGGGCGCGACGTGCACCGGCATTCGACATGTGGAACATGTGGAGAGGAGCCCTGACCCAGGGTGAGCACCAAGCCGACCACAACAGACCTCGAGTGGACCGAATTGGACCAGCGGGCCGTCGACACCGCCCGCATCCTGGCCGCCGACGCCGTACAGAAGGTCGGCAACGGCCATCCGGGTACGGCGATGAGCCTGGCGCCCGCCGCCTACACCCTCTTTCAGAAGGTGATGCGGCACGATCCGGCGGACCCCGACTGGACCGGCCGCGACCGCTTCGTGCTGTCAGCCGGTCATTCGTCCCTGACCCTCTACACCCAGCTCTACCTGGCCGGCTTCGGTCTGGAGCTGGACGACCTGAAGTCCTTCAGGACGTGGGGCTCCCGCACCCCGGGCCACCCGGAGTACGGACACACCCCCGGCGTGGAGACCACCACCGGCCCCCTCGGCCAGGGTGTCGCCAACGCGGTGGGCATGGCCATGGCCGCCCGCTACGAGCGTGGCCTGTTCGACCCGGAGGCGGCCCCCGGCACCTCCCCGTTCGACCACTTCATCTACGCGATCGCCGGTGACGGCTGCCTCCAGGAGGGCATCTCCGCGGAGGCGTCCTCCATGGCCGGCCACCAGCAGCTGGGCAACCTGGTCCTGCTGTGGGACGACAACCACATCTCGATCGAGGGCGACACCGAGACGGCGGTCTCCGAGGACACGGCTCTGCGGTACGAGGCGTACGGCTGGCACGTGCAGCGCGTGGCCCCGAAGCCGGACGGCGACCTCGACCCGCACGCCCTCTACGACGCGATCGAGGCCGCGAAGCTGGTGACCGACAAGCCGTCGTTCATCGCGATGCGCTCGATCATCGCCTGGCCGGCTCCGAACGCGCAGAACACCGAGGCCGCGCACGGCTCGGCGCTCGGCGACGACGAGGTCGCGGCCACCAAGCGGGTGCTGGGCTTCGACCCGGAGAAGGCATTCGAGGTCTCGGACGAGGTCATCACCCACACGCGCGCGCTGGGCGAGCGCGGCCGTCAGGCCAAGGCGGAGTGGGAGAAGTCGTTCCAGGAGTGGCGCAACAGCAACGCCGAGCGTGCCGCCGAGTTCGACCGCATCGCCGCGACCGAGCTGCCCACCGGCTGGGAGGAGAAGCTCCCGGTCTTCGAGGCGGGCAAGGGTGTCGCCACGCGTGCGGCCTCCGGCAAGGTGCTCCAGGCGCTCGGCGCGGTCATCCCCGAGCTGTGGGGCGGCTCGGCCGACCTGGCGGGCTCGAACAACACGACGATCGACAAGAACAGTTCGTTCCTCCCGGCGGACAACCCGCTGCCGGAGGCGAACCCGTACGGGCGCACGATCCACTTCGGTATCCGCGAGCACTCGATGGCCGCGGAGATGAACGGCATCGCGCTGCACGGCAACACCCGTATCTACGGCGGCACCTTCCTGGTGTTCTCCGACTACATGCGCAACGCGGTCCGCCTGTCCGCGCTGATGCACCTGCCGGTGACGTACGTGTGGACCCACGACTCCATCGGTCTCGGCGAGGACGGTCCGACGCACCAGCCGGTCGAGCACCTCGCCTCCCTGCGCGCCATTCCGGGCCTCAACGTCGTCCGTCCGGCGGACGCCAACGAGACCGCGATCGCCTGGCGCGAGATCCTCAGGCGCTACACCAAGGTCTTCGGCAAGGGTGCCCCGCACGGCCTCGCGCTGACCCGTCAGGGCGTACCGACGTACGAGGCCAACGAGGATGCGGCGAAGGGTGGTTACGTGCTCTTCGAGGCGTCCACCGGGACCCCGGAGGTCGTTCTCATCGCGACCGGTTCCGAGGTGCACGTGGCCGTCGACGCACGTGAGCAGCTGGAGGCCGCGGGCACCCCGACCAGGGTCGTGTCCATGCCTTCCGTGGAGTGGTTCGAGGAGCAGGACCAGGGGTACCGGGACAGCGTCCTGCCTCCGAACGTGAAGGCACGGGTCGCGGTCGAGGCCGGTATCGGTCTCACCTGGCACAAGTACGTCGGGGACGCCGGCCGCATCGTTTCCCTGGAGCACTTCGGTGCTTCGGCCGACGGCAAGGTGCTCTTCCAGGAGTTCGGGTTCACTGCCGAGAACGTCGCGAACGTCGCCCGGGAATCGATCGCCGCAGCCCAGCGCTGACGCTGACATACGACACGTAGGAGATGCATTTTCCATGACAGACGCACTGAAGCGCCTCTCCGAGGAAGGCGTCGCGATCTGGCTGGACGACCTGTCGCGCAAGCGGATCACGTCCGGCAACCTCGCCGAACTGATCGACCAGCAGCACGTCGTGGGCGTCACCACCAACCCGTCGATCTTCCAGAAGGCGATCAGCAGCGGTGACGGTTACGAGCAGCAGCTCAGTGACCTCGCCGCCCGCAAGGTCACCGTCGAAGAGGCCATCCGCATGATCACGACGGCGGACGTCCGTGACGCCGCCGACATCCTGCGGCCGGTCTACGACTCCACGCAGGGCCAGGACGGCCGGGTCTCCATCGAGGTCGACCCGCGCCTGGCGCACAACACCCGGGCGACCGTCGCCGAGGCCAAGCAGCTGGCCTGGCTCGTCGACCGTCCCAACACGCTCATCAAGATCCCGGCGACCAGGGCGGGCCTGCCCGCGATCACCGAGACGATCGGCCGGGGCATCAGCGTCAACGTCACGCTGATCTTCTCGCTGGAGCGCTACCGCGAGGTCATGGACGCCTACCTCGCGGGCCTGGAGAAGGCCAAGGCCGCCGGGATCGACCTGGCCGGCATCCACTCGGTGGCGTCGTTCTTCGTGTCCCGCGTGGACACCGAGATCGACAAGCGGCTGGACGCCCTCGGCACCCCCGAGGCGAAGGCCGCCCGCGGCAAGGCGGGTCTCGCCAACGCGCGACTGGCCTACGAGGCGTACGAGGAGGTCTTCTCCTCGGACCGCTGGGCCGCCCTCGACAAGGCGCAGGCCAACAAGCAGCGTCCGCTGTGGGCCTCGACCGGCGTCAAGGACAAGGCCTACAAGGACACCCTGTACGTCGACGACCTGGTCGCGCCGAACACGGTGAACACCATGCCGGAGGCGACCCTGGTCGCCGCCGAGGACCACGGCAGGATCACCGGCAACACGATCGCCGGTACGTACGAGCAGTCCCGTGCCGAGCTCGACGCGGTCGAGAAGCTCGGGATCTCGTACGACGACGTGGTCCAGCTCCTGGAGGACGAGGGCGTCGAGAAGTTCGAGGCGTCCTGGAACGACCTGCTCAAGTCGACCGAGGCAGAGCTCGAGCGCCTCGCCCCCTCGGAGGGCTGAAATCTTGTCAAGCAGCAATCCGCTGCGTGACCCGGCGGACCGACGGCTCCCGCGTATCGCGGGGCCGTCGGGCCTCGTCATCTTCGGGGTCACGGGCGATTTGTCCCGTAAAAAGTTGATGCCTGCTGTTTATGACCTTGCCAACCGCGGTCTGCTGCCCCCGGGCTTCTCGCTCGTCGGCTTCGCCCGCCGTGAATGGCAGAACGAGGACTTCGCCCAGGAGGTCCACGACTCCGTCAAGGAGCACGCTCGTACGCCGTTCCGCGAGGAGGTCTGGCAGCAGCTCATCCAGGGGATGCGCTTCGTCCAGGGCACCTTCGACGACGACGACTCGTTCGAGCGGCTGCGCGAGACGATCGGCGAGCTGGACAAGGCGCAGGGGACGGGTGGCAACTTCGCCTTCTATCTCTCCGTGCCGCCGGGCGCCTTCCCGGTGGTCATCCGGCAGCTGAAGAAGCACGGTCTCGCGGACCAGTCGAGCGGTTCCTGGCGGCGCGCGGTCATCGAGAAGCCCTTCGGCCACGACCTCAAGTCGGCCGAGGATCTCAACACGACCGTCGAGGAGGTCTTCGCCCCGGACCAGGTCTTCCGTATCGACCACTACCTGGGCAAGGAGACCGTCCAGAACATCCTGGCGCTGCGCTTCGCCAACCAGATGTTCGAGCCGATCTGGAACCGGTCCTTCGTGGACCACGTACAGATCACGATGGCCGAGGACATCGGCATCGGCGGCCGTGCCGGCTACTACGACGGCATCGGCGCAGCCCGTGACGTCATCCAGAACCACCTGCTCCAGCTGATGGCCCTCACCGCCATGGAGGAGCCCTCCTCCTTCGACGCGGACGCGCTCGCCGCCGAGAAGACCAAGGTCCTCGGCGCGGTGAAGCTGCCCCGGGACCTGGGCGAGAACACGGTCCGCGGGCAGTACGCCGAGGGCTGGCAGGGCGGCGAGAAGGCCGTCGGCTACCTCCAGGAAGACGGCATCGACCCCAAGTCGAAGACCGACACGTACGCCGCGATCAAGGTGGAGGTGGACAACCGCCGCTGGGCGGGCGTCCCGTTCTACCTCCGTACGGGCAAGCGCCTGGGCCGCCGTGTCACCGAGATCGCGGTCGTGTTCCAGCGCGCCCCGCACTCCCCCTTCGACCACACGGCGACGGAGGAGCTGGGCCAGAACGCGATCGTCATCCGCGTCCAGCCCGACGAGGGCATCACGGTCCGCTTCGGCTCCAAGGTCCCCGGCACCTCCATGGAGATCCGGGACGTCTCGATGGACTTCGCGTACGGCGAGTCCTTCACGGAGTCGAGCCCGGAGGCGTACGAGCGTCTGATCCTGGACGTTCTCCTGGGCGACTCGAACCTCTTCCCGCGCACCGAGGAGGTCGAGCTGTCCTGGAAGATCCTCGACCCGATCGAGGAGTACTGGGACAAGCACGGCAAGCCGGCGCAGTACCCGTCCGGAACGTGGGGGCCCGTCGAGGCGGACGAAATGCTCAAGCGAGACGGACGGAGCTGGCGTCGCCCATGAAGATAGATCTCACGGACACCACGGCCAGCAAGATCAACAAGGCGCTGGTGAAGGGCCGCCGGGCCATCGGCACCCCCGCCGTCGGCATGGTCCTCACCCTCGTCATCGTCACCGACGAGGAGAACGCGTACGACGCCCTGCGCGCCGCCAACGACGCCTCGCGCGAGCACCCCTCGCGCACGCTCGTGGTGATCAAGCGTGTCTCGCGCTCGCCCCGCGACCGCACGAAGTCGCGTCTGGACGCCGAGGTGCGGGTCGGCGCGGACGCGGGCACCGGCGAGACGGTCGTCCTGCGGCTGTACGGCGAGGTCTCCGACCACGCCCAGTCCGTCGTCCTGCCGCTGCTGCTGCCGGACGCGCCGGTGGTGGTCTGGTGGTCGGTGGACGCCCCGCGCGATCCGGCGGGCGACCCGCTGGGCGCCCTGGGCCAGCGCCGCGTCACCGACAGCTACGCGGCCGAGAAGCCCGTCCACGAGCTGCGCTCCCGGGCCGAGAGCTACGAGCCGGGCGACACCGATCTGGCCTGGGCCCGGATCACCCCGTGGCGCTCGATGCTGGCCGCCGCCCTGGACCAGATCGACTGCGAGGTCGTCTCCGTCGAGGTGGCGGGCGAGGAGTCCAACCCGAGCGTCGAACTGCTCGCCATGTGGCTCGCCGACCGCCTCCACGTGCACGTCCGGCGGGCCGTCTCCGCGGGACCCGGCCTGACCCAGGTGCGGCTGGAGACGACCGGCGGACCCATCACGCTGCACCGGTCGGACGGAGCGATGGCCACACTGGCGCTGCCCGGCCAGCCGGACCGCGCGGTGGCTCTCAAGCGTCGTGAGACGTCCGAGCTGCTCGCGGAGGAGCTGCGCAGGCTCGACCCGGACGACACGTACGCGTCCGCGCTGCGGTTCGGGGTGGACCGGCTGGGCGGGATCCCGTCGGCCACGCAGCGGGCCGAGGCGTCCGCCCGCGGCCCGGAGTCCCTGCCGGTCCGGCAGAAGGTGCCGGACCCGGACCCGGCGCCGTCGGCCAAGACCTCCGAGCCGGCTCTGCCCGCTTCCCCGGCGGGTGACAGCGACGCCGGCCGTCCGACTCCGGCGCAGATGCCCCCGGTCAAGAAGGCGGACTCGCCATGACTACTCCCCAGCTGGTGGTTCACCGGGACAAGGAACTGATGGCCCAGGCCGCCGCGGCCCGGCTCATCACGAAGGTCGTGGACGCCCAGGCCTCGCGCGGTTACGCCTCGGTCGTGCTGACCGGTGGCCGTAACGGCAACGGGCTCCTCGCGGCGCTCGCGGCCGCACCCGCCCGGGACGCCATCGACTGGGGCCGGCTCGAACTGTGGTGGGGCGACGAGCGGTTCCTCCCCGAGGGTGACCCGGAGCGCAATGTCACCCAGGCCCGTGGGGCGCTGCTCGACTCGGTGCCGCTGGATCCGAAGCGCGTGCATGCCATGCCCGCGTCGGACGGGCCCCACGGCAAGGACGCGGACGCGGCGGCGGAGGCCTACGCGGCCGAACTCGCCGAGGCCGCCGGGCCGGAGAACCACGGTCCGGTTCCGTCCTTCGACGTGCTGATGCTCGGCGTCGGTCCGGACACGCATGTGGCGTCGCTCTTCCCCGAGCTGCCTGCGGTGCGTGAGACGGAGCGCACGGTGGTGGGGGTGCACGGGGCTCCCAAGCCGCCGCCGACCCGGGTCACGCTCACGCTGCCCGCGATCCGGGCTGCGCGGGAGGTGTGGTTGCTGGCGGCGGGTGAGGACAAGGCGCAGGCGGCTCAGATCGCCCTGTCCGGCGCGGGAGAAATCCAGGCGCCGGCGGCGGGGGCGTACGGCCGCCGCCGCACTCTGTGGCTACTGGACGCGGCAGCGGCGTCCCAGCTGCCACGCTCGCTGTATCCACAGGCTTCACCCTGACGGGTGGGGGGTAGGGGCGGCGGGGGTGACAAAAGGCCCCCGCCGGCCCGGAGGTCACTTCACGGACCCCGCCATCACCCCCTGCACAAAGTGCTTCTGGAAGGCGAAGAAGACCACCACCGGCACCACCAGGGACAGGAACGCCCCGGGCGCGAGCACGTCGATGTTGCTGCCGAACTGCCGGATCTGCGACTGGAGTTCGACGGTCAACGGCTGTGAGGAACTGTCGGCGAAGAGCAACGCGACAAGCATGTCGTTCCAGACCCACAGGAACTGGAAGATGGCGAGACTGGCGATGGCCGGCCGCCCCACCGGCAGCACGAGCCGCGTGAAGATCCGCCACTCCCCGCCCCCGTCCATGCGCGCCGCCTCCAGCATCTCCTTCGGCATCTCGGCGAAGTAGTTCCTCAGCAGGAAGATCGCGAACGGCAGCCCGTAGGAGACGTGGAACAGCACGACTCCGGGTATCGTGCCGAACAGCCCCAGCTGCCCGAAGAGTTTGGCCACCGGCAGCAGCCCTATCTGCACGGGCACCACCAACAGCGCGACCACCAGCAGGAAGAGGGGATCCCGCCCGGGGAAGTCCAGCCAGGCGAAGGCGTACCCGGCGAGCGCGGCGATCACGACGACGAGGAACGTCGCCGGCACCGAGATCAGCACGGTGTTCCAGAACGCCTGTGTCATCCCCGAATTGCCCAGCAGCGCCGAGTAGTTGTCGAAGGACAGCCGACCGGGAGAGGCCAGCGCGGTCCACCAGCCACCCGTCGCGGTCTCCTGGGCGGACCGCAGCGAGGACAGGAACAGCCCGGCGAGCGGAGTGAGCCAGACCAGGCCGATCACTACCAGGAACGCCTGCACGAGGCTGCTCGCGAGCCCCCGCCTGATCGCGTTCATCGCTGACTCCCTCGGAAACGGCGGACGTTGAAGACCATGGCGGGAATCACCAGAAGCAGCAGGAGCACCCCTAGCGCGCTGCCCAGGCCCTGGTTGTTGCCGCCGCCGAAGGACACCAGCCACATCTGGGTGGCGAGCACGGTGGCGTCCTCCTGCACCGGCCCCGGCGCGATGATGTAGACGAGGTCGAAGACCTTCATCACGTTGATCACCAGGGTCACGAAGACCACGGTGAGGACGGGCCCGAGCAGCGGCACGGTGATCCGGCGGAAGATCTGCCACTCGTTGGCGCCGTCCATCCGGGCCGCCTCCAGCGCGTCACGCGGCAGGGCGGCGAGCCCGGCCCCGATCAGCACCATGGCGAAGCCGGTCCAGATCCACAGGTACGCGCCGATGATGGCGGGCGTCACGAGCGCGGGACCGAGCCAGGAGATGCCCTCGTACGGCGCGGCGAAGTTCGAGGCGGGCAGCCGCACGGTGTACGAGCCCGGATCGAGGCCCTGGAAGCGGAAGGAGCCGTCGGCCGCGGTGGTGGCGCTCGCGACCGCCGCACCGTCGCGCACGGCCTCGACCTTCATCTCCGGCAGCCCGCTCTCCGTCCTGTCGACCTTGCCCTGTTCCCCTCCCCCGCCACGGGTGAAGTCCAGGTAGACGACACCGCGCAGTTCGTCGGCCGACGCCTTCCCGGTCGTCGCCGGATACGCGGGTCGCGCGCTCCCCGACAGGTCCTCGGCACGTACGCCGACCAGACCGAGGCCGACGGTGTCGCCGGGGGACGCGGTGGCGGTCGTACGGTACGAGCCGTCGGCGGCCTTGGTCAGGCCCTGGCCGTCGCGGGCCCGGGCGGTCGGATACGACGACGCCTTCTTGAACGTGTCGTGCACGGAGACGGCGGCGGCGTTCAGGACGCCCTTCTCGGGATCCTCGTCGTAGGCGAGCCGGAAGATGATGCCCGCGGCGAGGAAGGAGACGGCCATCGGCATGAAGAGCAGGAGCTTGAACGCCGTTGCCCAGCGCACCTTTTCGACCAGGACGGCCAGGACGAGGCCGAGCCCGGTGAGCAGGGTGGGCGCGACGACGACCCAGATGGCCGTGTTCCGGACGGCCTTGAGCGTGGCGGGGTCGCGGAACATCTCGGAGTAGTTGCCGCCGCCCACGAACCGGTCGCCGGAGGCGTCGAAGAAGCTTCGGCCCACGGAGAACAGCACGGGGTAGACGACGAGCGCGCCGAGCAGGAGCAGGGCGGGGAAGACGAACGCGAGGGCGATGACCCTGGCCCGGCGCCGGGCACGGCGTTTACGGTCGTGGTCGGCCGGGGCGGCGGGCGGCGGGCTCGCCTCTTTGAGGAGCGTGGCGGTCACGGCGATCAGCCCTTGTACGCCTTGGCCGCCGCCTGCTCCAGCGCGGCAGCGGTTCCCTTCGGGTCGGACGGGTCGCGCAGGAAGTCCTGGAGGAGCTTCCACTCGCCGGCGCCCTTGGTGCCGCCGAACGCGGCCGGGGCCTGGTCCGACATGTCGAAGCGGACCGAATCCCCGGCGTCCACCAGGGACTTGGCGGTCTCGCGGGTGATGTCGTCGCCGTAGGAGGCGAGGTCGAGCTTCTTGTTCGGGGAGAGGAAGCCGCCGACCTCGGCCCAGACCGCGGAGGCCTCGGGAGTCGCCAGGTACTCCAGGAACGCCATGGCGGCCTTCTGGCTCTTGCCGTCCTTGAGGACGACGGCCGCGTCGCCGCCGCTGACCACGGGTGCCTGGCCGTCGCCGACCGCGGGGAAGGGGAAGAAGTCCGCGTCCTCGCCGATCTTCCTGCCGAACTGGTCCTTGGCGACGCCGGCCACGAAGTCGCCCTCGTAGACCATGCCCGCCGTGGGCTCGGGACCGAAGACCTTCTCGACGGAGCCGGGGAAGTCGGTGTTGAGCGCGCCCTTCTGGCCGCCGGCTATCAGTTCCTTGTCCTTGAAGAGCTTGCCGAGGGTGGTGAGGGCCTCGACCACGGTCGGGTGGGTCCACTTGATCTTGTGGGCGGCCAGGGCGTCGTACTTCTCGGGGCCTGCCTGCGAGAGGTAGACGTTCTCGAACCAGTCGGTGAGGGTCCAGCCGTCCTGTCCCGCGACGGAGAAGGCGGCGAGGCCCGACTCCGAGACGGTCTGCCCGGCCTTCAGCATCGCGTCGTACGTCGTCGGAGTCTTGACGCCCGCCTCGTCGAGGGCGTCGGGGCTGTACCAGACGGTCGACTTGTGGGCGGCCTTGAAGTAGAGGCCGTACAGGGTGCCGTCGACGCTGCCGTAGTTCTTCCACACGCTCGCGTAGTTGCTGCCGACGGACTGCTGGGCGTTCTTGGAGAGCGGCTTGAGCCAGCCCTCCTTCGCGAACTGCTGGAGCACGCCGACCTGCGGGACCATCACCACGTCGGGGGCGTTGCCGCCCTCGATCTTGCTGCCGACGACCGTGGAGACGTTGTCGCCGGTGGAGGTGAACTGGGTCTTGGCGCCGGTCTTCTCGGTGAACGCGTCCAGGACCTTCTGGAAGTTCTTCTGCTCGCTGCCGGACCAGACACCGGCCACGTTGATCGTCTGGCCGCTGAGCGGCTTGTCGCCGCCGCCTGCGGAGACG
This sequence comes from Streptomyces sp. ActVer, assembly GCF_027270795.1. Taxonomy (NCBI): domain Bacteria; kingdom Bacillati; phylum Actinomycetota; class Actinomycetes; order Kitasatosporales; family Streptomycetaceae; genus Streptomyces; species Streptomyces sp. ActVer. Next base: position 5,885 of record NZ_JAPWHT010000047.1, on the reverse strand, counting down.
TCGCCGCCTCCGCAGGCGGTGGCGCCGAGGGACAGCGCGAGGGCTATGCAGCTCGTGAGCAGGGTCGTGCGTCGTCGCATCATCGTTGATGTCCTTCGAAGGCAGGGAAATTGACGGGCAGTCAGCTGAGGTGGGTGGTGCGGGAGTCGGCGGCTCAGGGGTTGGTGCAGTCGCTGATCCACCAGGCGGCCGTCGAGCCGGGCAGGACGCCGGGCGCGCAGGGGCCGCTGGACAACAGGGGGGTGCCGGAGACCGGCGCGGGCGTCGGCGCCGTACCGAAGTTGACGGCGCACACCAGGCCGTCGCCTCGGACGAAGGCGAGGACGCCGGGCTGGGTGTCCAGCCAGCGCAGCGCGCCCTCGCCCAACTGGGGCAGTCCGGACCGCAGTTGGAGTCCGTCCCGGTAGAGGTGCCAGAAGGAGTGGGTGTCGGCGAGGGCACGGTCGGTGGCGTACTCGGCGAAGTAGGCGGGCTGCGGCAGCCACGGCTTGGCGCTCGCGGCGCCCGAGGTGAAGCCGAACGGCGAGGCGTGCCCCGACCACGGCAGCGGCACCCGGCAGCCGTCGCGGATCCGGGCGCGGCTCCCGGTCCGGCGGAAGATCGGGTCGGTGAGCACGTCGTCGGGCAGATCGACGACCTCGGGCAGCCCGAGCTCCTCGCCCTGGTAGATGTACGCGGCTCCGGGCAGCGCCAGCATCAGCAGCGCGGCGGCGCGGGCTCGGGCGGCGCCCAGTCCGCTGCCCTCGGTGCCCAGTTCGCCGTAGCGGGTGACCGTGCGGACCTGGTCGTGGTTGTTGAGGACCCAGGTGACCGTCGAGCCGGTGCCCGCGATGTCCTGCATGGCGTGGGAGATGACCTTGCGGAAGGCGTCCGCGTTCCAGGGCGCGCTGAGCAGGTCGAAGAAGAAGGCCTGGTGCAGCTCGTCGTGGCGTACGTACAGGGCGTGTTCGCGGGCGGTCGGCACGGAGACCTCGCCGACGAGCAGCCGCTCCTGGCCGTCGCGGGCGGTGTACTCCTCGCACACCGACCGCCAGTGCCGCCAGACGTCGTGCACCTCGTGCTGGTTCCAGGCGAGCGGGTTGACCGAGTCGCGGGTGCGGGCGTCGGCCTCGGGGTCGGGCGAGTCCGGCAGCTCGGGGTGCTTGTAGAGACCGGCGGCGACGTCGATGCGGAAGCCGTCGACGCCCCGGTCGAGCCAGAAGCGCAGGGCGTGGTCGAAGTGGGCGCCGACCTCGGGGTTGCGCCAGTTCAGGTCGGGCTGCTCGGTCGTGAACATGTGCAGGTACCACTGGCCGGGGGTGCCGTCCTGCTCGGTGACCCGGCTCCAGGCCGGGCCGCCGAACATGGAGTGCCAGTTGTTGGGCGGTTCGGACCCGTCCGGGCCCCTGCCGTCGGCGAAGTGGAAGCGGGCGCGGGCCTCGCTGCCCGGTGCCGCGGCCAGCGCCTCCCGGAACCACGGGTGCTCCTCCGAGCAGTGGTTCGGGACGATGTCCAGGAGCACCTTGATGCCGAGCCGCCGGGCGTCCGTCATCAGCAGGTCGAACTCGCCGAGGTCGCCGAAGACCGGGTCGACGTCGCAGTAGTCGGCCACGTCGTAGCCGTGGTCGTGCTGCGGCGAGGGGTAGAAGGGGCTCAGCCAGACGCCGTCGACGCCCAGCTTCTTCAGATACGGCAGTCCGGCCCTGACCCCGGCGAGATCGCCGATGCCGTCCCCGGTGCTGTCCAGAAAGCTCCGGACGTAGACCTGGTAGATCACTGCGTCGCGCCACCAGCGGTGCGTGTCGATCGTCACCCGTTGACCTGTCTGTGCGTGCCTCCGGTTATGCATGCATGTTAAGTAGCCGTGTCGCGCAGGTGTCAACGAGTAGGCGGAGAGTCCTCGGAAATTGGGGTTTCATAACAGGATATTTCTATCCAATGAGACCGAAGACGAGACGTGCGCGTTACCTAACAAGTAACTAGGATCCGTCGAGTGCGCCGGAAAGAGGGCTCAGCCCCGGCGGGAGATGTCCGCCAGCTCGCGCGCGAGACGTCGCACCGCGGCCTCGGGCGTCTGGCGCCCGGTCATCGCGTCATGCACCACGGCCTGCACGGCCAGGCTGACCTGGTCGTAACGAGGACTCTTGGGACGCGGCGCGGCCGCCTCGACGCTCGCGCGGAGCGTCGGCAGATACGGGAACCGCCGGATCAGTTCCGGGTCCCGGTAGAGGGCGGCCCGCACGGGCGGCAGGGCGCCCTTGGTGAGGACCTGCCGCTGCACGCGCTCACTCGTCAGGTAGGCGAGGAGGCGCGCGGCGGAGTCGGGGTGGCGGGCATGCGCGCTGACCGCGAGGTTGGAGCCGCCGAGCACACTCGCGCCCGGTCCGTCGGGCCCGGGCAGCGGCACCGCGCCGATCTTCCCGGCGACCGCCGAGCCCTTGGCGGAGGCGCCGACATAGGCGTACGGCCAGTTGCGCAGGAAGAGGAGGCGGCCGTCCTGGAAGGCCTGTTTGGACTCCTCCTCCTTGTACGTCAGCGCCTTCTTCGGGATCCAGCCGTCGCGGACGCCGCGGGCCAGGAAGCCGATGCCCTCGCGGGCCGCCGCCGAGTCGACGGTGACGCGCTCGCCCTCGTCCCCGAGGATCGTGCCGCCCGCCGAGTAGACCGCCTCGGCGGCGTTCACCGTGAGCCCCTCGTAGGGCAGGAACTGGCCCGCGTAGCCGTCGAGCCCGTACTTCGGTGCGATGGTCCGCGCCTGTTTCTCCAGCTCGGCCCAGGTGCGCGGGGGCTCGACGCCCTCCTTGTCGAGGATGTCCTTGCGGTAGAGGAGCAGCCCCGCGTTGGTGACGTACGGGACCGCGTACAGCCGTCCGTCGTACGTCGCCGTGTCCTCGACCTGCGGCAGGAAGCCGTCGAGCGGGAAGCGGTCCCGGGACAGCGGGGAGATCCAGCCGGCGGCGGCGAACTCCGAGGTCCAGGCGACGTCGATGTTCAGGACGTCGAAGCGGCTCCGGTCCCCGCCGCGCAGGTCGGTGGTCATCTGCGCCCGGGTCTCGTCTGCGGAGTCCGGGAGTTCGACGAGGGTGACCTTCTCGCCGGGGTGGGTACGGTTCCAGCCGTCCAGCAGCGGACCCAGATAGCTGGTGAGATCGCCTGCGGTGGCCAGCGTGAGCGGACCCCGGCCGCCGCCGCGCGCTCCGTCGGCCTGCGCGCCCGAGGCGACGTAACCGGTCAGAACCACCGCCGCGACCAGGAGTCCCCTACCCGCGGCATGTATCCACCGCATAGGTTCCTCCTTGGTACTCCGGCTGCCGGGCACCTTCGCCCGGAGTCAGAGGCCATGTATACCTGTTAGGTATGGGCGATACTAGGGCCTGCGGCACATCGGCCCCTCAACACCGGCTGGAGCGCCCCGAAGGCGAACCGAGAGAAAAGGCGGAGGAGAGCACTGGTGCGGCTGCCCCTCCTGGCCCTGCTGGCGCGCGGCCCGGCCCACGGATACGAGCTCAAGCAGGACCTTGAGCAACTGCTGGGCTCCGCGTACCCTCAGCCGAACGTCGGCCAGATCTATGTGACGCTCGGCCGCCTCGAGAAGTCGGGACTGATCGAGGGCGAGGAAGTCGAGCAGTCGAGCCGGCCCAACAAGAAGATCTATCACCTCACCGAAGCCGGGCGTGAGGCGCTGCGCGCCTGGTACGAGGAGACGGCGGACGAGCCGCGCGTGCGGGACGAGTTCTTCATGAAGCTCGCGCTCGCGCCGCAGACCGGACTCGCCGACCAGATCGCCCTGATCAACAAACAGCGGCGCGAGTACCTGAACACCATGCGCAGCCTGTCGAAACTCGCCGCCACCGAGAGCCGGGACAACCGCATCTCCCAGCTGCTCATAGAGGGCGCCATGCTGCATCTGCAGGCCGACCTCGACTGGCTGGAACGCTGCCAGGAGGAATTGGAGGAGCTGGAGTGAGCCGCACCGCTCCTTCGTCGCGCGCCGAGGGCGCTCCCCTGCTGCGCGCCGAGGGCCTGGTCAAGACCCACTACGGCGAGGGCGCCCCCGCGCATGCCGTCCGGGGCGTGGACCTCGCCGTGAAGCAGGGTGAGTTCGTCGCCGTCACGGGTCCCTCGGGCGCCGGGAAGTCGACGCTGCTGCATCTGCTCGGCGGGCTCCAGCGACCGGACTCCGGCAGCATCTGGCTGGACGGCGCGTGCACGGACGAGTACAGCGAGGCCCGCTGGGCGGTCGAGCGCCGGCGCCGCATCGGCATCGTCTTCCAGTTCTTCAACCTGGTCTCGAACCTGTCGGTCGCCGACAACGTCGAGCTGCCCGCCCTGCTCGCCGGCCTCTCCCCCAAGCAGGCGCGCGCCGAGCGTGAGCGGCTCCTCGCCGAGCTGGGCCTGGAGGGCAAGGAGCGCAGCATGCCGGGCGAGCTGTCCGGCGGCGAGCAGCAGCGGGTCGCGCTGGCCCGCGCCCTGGTCAACCACCCGCCCCTGCTGCTGGCCGACGAGCCCGCGGGCAGCCTCGACAGCAAGGGCACCCGCGAGGTGACCCGGCTGCTGTCCCGCTTCCACGAGCGCGGCCAGACCATCGTGCTGGTCACCCATGACGCACGGCTCGCGAGCGCCGCCGACCGGGTGATCAGCTTCTTCGACGGCCGTATCGCCGACGACGCGGAACTGGACACCGCGCCCGCGCGCCGCGGCACGGGGATATCCGGCGTGCTGGAACTGAGGGACTGAGCGCCGTGCGCGAGCCTCTGCCGAAGGACATCTGCCAGGACCTCTCCGCCGTGCGCGGGCCGCGGAACCGGCCCCTCGCGCGCGAGCCGAGGGGCTGAGCCGCCGTGCGGGCCACCCTGCGCTGGGCGCACGCCGATCTGCGCACGCATCGCGGCGAGGCGCTGTTCATCGTGCTCGCCACCACGGGGATCGTCGCCTCGTTGCTGCTGGCCACGGCACTCTTCGGGTACGCGACCAACCCCTGGCAGCGGGTCTTCACCCAGTCGCAGGGCGCGCACGTGTGGATCCGCACCGGCCCCTCGGCCGACGCGCGCGAACTCGCCGAGGTGGACGGCGTCACGTCCGTCGCGGGCCCGTACCCCACCGCCGCGGCCACCGTCGAGTCGCGCGGCACCCGCGCCTCCGTCGAGCTGCGCGGCATCGTCGGCCGGCCCTCGACCGGCCGTCCGCTGCTCGCCTCCGGCCGCTGGCTCGACCCCGCCGCGCCGGACGGTGTGGTGCTGGAGAGCAGCCTGGCCCGGGCGCTGTGGGCCGAGCCCGGGGACACGCTCACCTTGCCCGGCACCGCCCGGACCCTGACCGTCCTGGGCGTCGCCGACAGCGCCGAGCCCCGCTACAGCCCCGGGGAGCGGTCGGGTCTCGTGTGGGCCCTCCCCTCCGCCGTGCGGCAGACGGACGGGCGCGGCGGCCAGGTGACCGGCCTGCGGCTGACCGATCCGGGCGACACGGACTACGCCGTCCAGCGGGCCGTCACCCTGCTCGGCGCCGGTGCGGTCACCGACGTCTCGCACTGGCAGCAGGCGCGGTCGGAGGCACAGGGCGGCAACCGGCTGCTGGGCCAAGTTCTCGGCCTGTTCGGTCTTGGCGCCCTGGTCGCCGCCGCGCTCGCCGTGCACGGTGCGATCGGCACGCGTATCCGAGGTCACCTGCGGGACATCTCGGTCCTGAAGGCGATCGGCTTCACCCCGGGCCAGGTGGTGCGGATCTTCCTGCTCCAGCATGTGGCGTTCGCGCTCCTCGGCGCGGTGCTCGCCACCGTCCTCATCCAGGCTCTGGGCAGCCGGGTACCGGGCCGTCTCGGCGACGCGGCCGGCGCGTGGCAGGGGCTGCCGGGGCACACGGCGGCGCTGCTCGCCGTGCCCGCGGCCGCGGTGCTGTTCACCGCCGCG
>NZ_JAPWHT010000479.1:0-7636 GCF_027270795.1 Streptomyces sp. ActVer | reverse complement strand
CAGGGTGGGGCGGCGGTTCACGGACGGCTCCCGGTGGGGCGAGGGGGTCATGAGCGCAGCCACGCTACCGAGGGGGCGAGACCGACACCAGAGCGAATTACGTCGATTGCCAGCCTGTGATCGTCATTCGGGGGCAGCCTATCCAGGGTCGTGGAGGACCTGGGGTACGGCTGTGGCCCCTCCACGGGCGGGCCACGGGACTCCACGGAAGGTGAGCCGTCATCGCGCGGCTACCAACTGCGACATCCCAGTCCTCCGACCTCGAACCACAGCAGCTTCCCGGCACCGCGCCCGAGCAGATCGCCACCGAGCGGCCAGCCGCCCCACGAACTCGCGCACTGCTGCACGAGGAACAGCCCGCGCCCTCCTTCCGCACCCGCCGGGGCGGGCGGGACCCGTTCGCCGGGAGGCTTGTCGAACGGCGCCGGAATGTGCGGACTGCTGTCCCACACCCCCACCCGCAACCGCCCGTCCCCCAACGCGGTCAGCCGCAGGGAAGCCGGCCCTCTCGCGTGCCGGTACGCATTGGTGACCAACTCGGACGTCAACAGCTCGACCGCATCGAGGACTTCGGCCATGCCATGCCCGCTCAACGCGGCCCGCACGGTCATACGTGCGACGCGTGCGGCACGGGGGTCATGGGGCAGGCGAAGGGCGTACGTCCAGGTATCGGGCGGGGCTACGGTGACCATGAACGCCTCCGGGAGGAAGGGAAGAGGAAGAGAACTTGGGCTCGCTCAACGGCGGCGCCCGGCGGTGGCAATGCCTGGACGGGTGCGCTTCCGGCTTGGGGGCGCGGGCAGTTGGCGGTACGGTCTTAAGCTAGCGCGACTCGGGAGATACATCTCCCAAACCTGCGATATCCATCAGCGATTACCTCGTGTGGGGTACCCGAGCGCCGCGACGCGGCCGGAAGGAGGCGTCTTGCCGCCCACCAACGCTCCGACTCTGCGCCAGCGGCGAATGGGCGCCGAACTCCGCAAACTCCGCGAGCGGGCTGGGCTGACAGTCACCGGCGCCGCCACGCTGCTAGGCGTCAACCAGGGACGCGTCAGCATGATCGAGACCGGCCGCAGCTCCCTCAGCGCCGACCGCGTCCGCGCCCTGGCACGCTCGTACGATTGCGCGGACGAACAGCTCGTCGACGCCATCGCCACCATGACTGGCCGACGGACCCGCGGCTGGTGGGAGGAGTACCGCGACGTGCTCCCCTCCAACTTGCTGGACCTGGCCGAGCTGGAATACCACGCCACCACACTCCGGGTGGCCGTCACGATCCACATGCCCGGTCTGCTGCAGACCGCGGAGCATGCCCGCGCGGTGATGCGCGAAGCGGTTCCATCGCTACGGTCGTACGAGATCGAGCACCGCGTCTCGCACCGCGTGAAGCGCCAAGCCGTTCTCTTCGAAGGAATCGCGACCCCATACACGGCCATCGTGCACGAGGCGGCGCTGCGCATGGGCTTCGGCGGACCCGAGATCGGCCGAGCGCAACTCGGCTATCTGCTGGAGATGAGCGAGCAGCCTACGATCACCCTCCTGGTGATCCCTTTCGGGGAAGCGGGATTCCCTGCATCTGGCCAGCCCCTCACCTGCGCCATCGGCCCCGTGCCTGGGCTCGACACCGTCGTCCTGGACACCGACCACGGCTGCGAATTCCTCGACGCGGAGGCGCAGTTGGAGCGCTACCGCTCGGTGCTGGACCGCATGGAATCGCGAGCCCTACCTGAGCCGAAGTCCCGAGACCTCATCCAGCGCATCGCACAAGACCTCTGAGGAGCCTCCATGCCCGAACTCACTTGGCAGAAGTCGTCGTACAGCGCCGAAGCGGCCAACTGTGTGTACGTGGCGGCCACTTCCGCGGAAACGGTCCATCTCTGCGAAAGCGACGAACCCGACGTCATTCTGACAACAGACCTCAACCGGCTCCGGGGGCTCATACGCAGCCTGAAGACGCTGCCAGAAACCCCTCGTGCCTGATCAAGCAGTGCTCGACGCCACTCAACCTCGCTGAGGCACCCACACACAGCGCAGCCGAGACCCTCATGTCCAACCACCGCTCCATGGGGGCGCGGTCTTCCGCTTCCATCCGCCCAGACACTTACGCGGACACCATCGGCGCCCCGGCGGCGGCAAGCACGTCGGCAATCGCTTCGGCGTCAGCGGAGCGAACCTCGATGGCTTCCCTGGTGGTGTTCGTCATGTCCGCGCCGACGACATGGCAGTCGGCGCGGTCCGCGTGGCGGTCGTCTGTCGGCATGCATTCACTTCCCCTTGACCTCCGCAGCCGGGAGACGGCCCTTGTATCGGGCGAGTCGGAAAGGGCGACTCCCACCCGGTTCCGAAGCAACAGCTCGGCCACGTGGATCTCCCGCGCACCACAGCTGGCCAAGCCGGACGTCGACGTAGCGCTTGAACGGCGTGGCCGTCACCACCAAGCCGTTGATCCGCAGAACGGCCTGCGCTCTGACCTCGCGGCCCTGCGACTGCTCCCCGAAGCCCCTAAGAGGCCATCCATGCGAACTGACCTGCACGACTTCACACTCCACGAGTCGCCAAGAGTGAGTGCTGAGCGTGTTGTAGGCCTTGCCGGCGGAGACGGCGGCCCAGATGTTCAGCGGGAGAAGAACCGGCACGCCGGTGCACAGGACCATGCCCCACAGCGGTACGAGACTCTTGTCCCCGGAAAGCGGGGGGATCAGGATGAGCGACGGCCACACCACCAAGATGAGCGTCGCCTGCCGAAGAAAGCGCCTGCGCATCGCACAGCGGGTGGGCGGGTGCTTGATGGCGGGCTGCGAGCCCCGGGGCAGTGGTGGTGATGTCACGGTCGTCGGCGCTCTTCCTGCTCGGATGCGGGCGAGAGCGGATCGTCGAAGCTGACCAGGGTCGCGATGTGGCGGAGGATCCCCCGGTAGTACTCGCGGTGGGCCACGGCCGTTGTGCTGAGGGTGAGCAGCGCCAGGTCCGCACCGTCCGGGTGCGGAAGGTGAGCGTGGTGCTGAAGCAGTGGCTCCTGCGGCAGACCCGATTCGCCGGATGCGGTACGCACCGTCTCGCTGAACGTGGCCGGGCCGCAGGGGAGCTCGGCGTACTCGATATGCGTGTGGCCCTCGGCCGACGCCACTGCCCGGGCGGCCGTGACTCCACGCGGCGCCCGAGCCGTGCCCACCCAGGTGATGGTGAACAGGGACAGCAGCACGCCTCCGTTGTCGTCGCCCGTGTCATCGCGGTGCAAGCCCAGGGAGCAGTGGACGGTGCCTTCTGAACACAGGGTGTGAAACATCCGCTGCACGGTGGCCAGTTGGGCGATGAATCGCTGGCGGGTCACCTCGTCCGGAGCGGAAGCCAGGAAGGGTGCCAGTGCCTCGCGAGACCTCTCCGCCTCACGGGAGTCGGGCGGCGCTAGAAGCGCTTCTAGAGGAAGATCTGTGAACCCTGGCGGGGTGGCGAACCAGATGCCCTCTCCCGGTGCATTGACGCTGGGGTCGAGAAGGAAGTGAGGTGGGGGTGTCGTCGTCATGACTCGTGTCTGCTCGTCGCTATGCGTGGGGCTGCGGAGCGTTGTTGAGGTACCGAGCCCCGGCACGTTGGGCGCGCTCGATATCAGCGACATCGGCGCCCCAGGTCTGGGGCGCACAACGGCTGTCGAAGACGGGACGTTGGTAGAGGACATGGAGGCGCTTCGGTGCCTTGCCTCCTCGGCCCGGTGCGGCGATCACGCCGAGGAAGCGAGGGTCTCCGGCGAACCAGAGAGGCTCGATCTGCACCCTTCGCCCGGGCTTGGTGCGGGGACCATCCATTCGCTTCAGCCACCAGTACGACCGCTGATGCTTGATGAACACCAACGGGATTTTCTCATCCAGGTCCGCCGGATCACGAAACTCGAACCAGATCCCATCATCCCGGGCTCCGGGATACTTGCCCAGGCCGCTGGGTACGCCTTCGAGAATCTGCCAGGGATATTCGCGCAGGATGCTGCGCATGCGGAGGGCCCAGGGGAAGTAGGTGAGCTGATTGAAGAACCGGTAGAACCCGTAAATGAAGTAGGGCATGAAAATCCACACGACCCAGTTCGGCGTGTACGTCGAGATGCCGAGCAGCGCGACCCAACTCCCGGACCAGCCGAGGAGACCAACGACGTTCATCGCCATGTGTCTCATCCAAGCCATGCGAGATGGCTGATGATCCCAGGCCCTGGGTTGGTTGGTAAGGTGCATGCGAAGTTGCCTTCTCCGGTTCAGATTTGTTTACGCTGCCAGCTCGGCGCTCATTGGAAAACTCGACGGACCAAATCAACGGTTTCGGCAGCATCGATCGGCCCCAGAAAGATCCCATCCACCGTGGTACCGACGTTCGCCGCCGTATCACTCTGTAGCGTGTCGACCATGCTCGCCGACAGACCGTAGGTCGCCGTGGCCAGACCAGCCCAAGGCGCGGCCGTCTCCGCAGCCCTCACCCCCGTGGTCAGCCGAGGCGCCTTAGTTACCACCCATTCCGTCAATGGATTCCTCAAGTCAGTGAGCGCTTTAGCAGTCTCCATGGTTTTACTCCCGGCAGCGGCGGCCCTCTGACCAACGGTGAGCGCCTCGCCCGCCGCTCCGACTCCGCGGAAAGCGGCTGGCGCCCCCTTCAATACTGCTCCCACTCCCGGAAGCATCCCCAGCCCATCGGCTGCCAGTCCGATCCCGTTGCTCCAGAAGTCCGCGTCGAGCTCCCCCTTGCTCACGCCGTCCCACAAGGAGGCACGTACTTCCGGCTTAGACAACCGTGCCGCAAACGCTCCCGCGCTCAACGTCGCCGCCATCAGCAGCAAAACCGCAGCCGCAGTCCCACCCGAGAGTACGAACAGCGCAACGATGCCGAGCACGGCCGCCGTCCAGCTGAGGATGTCCGGCAGGTTCTCGGCGATCCAGTCAACAGCGCTGTCGAAGAACCCCGGCTCATGCGGCGCAAGCTTCTTCGTCGCATCGCGGATCTTGCCCGCCCGGTACGCGGCTTGGTTCTCGTGCTCCTCGGCGAGTTTTCGAGCCCGGCCAAGAATCTTCTCAAGGTCGGCTTCCGCCTCGTCGACGGCCGTGTTCGCCTGGGTCAGGGCCCTCTCCGCGTCCTCGTGCGCGGCGCCCTTCTTCTTGTTCAGCGCCGGGTCGTCGCTCGCGGTGGTCGCCTTGCCCTTGGCGGTGTCGACCACGGCGCGCGCGTCCTTCGCCTCCTCGTCCAGACGCTTGGCACGGCGCTGGAAGTCGTCGAGCTCGCCTTCCCAGAGGCTCAGTTGCTTGGCGGCCTTGCCGATTGAACGCGCGGCGTTCTTCAGGTTCAGCGGCAGCGGGCCACCGTCGAGCTGCTCCCGGAAGGCGACGGCCGCGTCGCCCTTCCAGTAGCTGCCGTCCATCAGCTTGGCGACCAGGTCACGCGTGTCTGTGAGGACCTTCGCGCAGTCGGCGAGCTTCTTGTGCAGGCCGCTCACCGTGTCGGTGCTGCCCGGCACCGGGTTGAACCCCAGATTCGGGTAATCGGGATTCGCGATCCTCGGGGAGGACTTCAGCCCTTGCGGAAGGGGGCCGTTCTTGGCGGCCTCAGAGTGAGGAAAGGGCGACGGCTCGATGCCGGGGGTGACTGTCACTTCCTACCGCCGCCCCCGCCGTTGCCGGCCTTCTTCAACGCCTCTTCGAGCGCCTTGTCGACCTCGCGGTAACTGTCCCGGCTCTGCTCGATGATCCCGGCAAGGTCCTCGGTCTGCTTGCCGATCTCCTCCGAGCCGTACTTCCAGTCCTCCTGGAAGTCCTCGCACGCGGTGTCGAGGTCGTCGGTTCCCAGCCCCGTGATGGTCGCTTCCGACAATGCCTTGCGGACACCCTTGAGTGAGTCCGTCGACTTGTTCAGCATCTTCATGAAGCGCCCGAGCTCATCGCCGTCGACCGCCAACCGCTCCGCCACGCCCCGCTACCTCTCCCCGTTCGCCCACCGTTCCTGAGAGCGGAATCACGCTATCCGTTCTTCACGGCGCTCGGCCAACTGCTCCTCGGAGAGCGGTTGGCCAGCTGGCCGAACCCGGCAACTCGGTCAGCGGTTGACGGCCTGGATCTCCTGGACGATCACGTCCTGGTCCGCCCCGAACTCGCCGTCGGGCAGAGGCTGGTCACCGTTCACGCCGGTGCCCGTCCAGTGGATCTTCCACGTGACCGTCGCCTGGAGCTTGTAGGAGTCGTCGCCCGAGGAGCGCAGGTACCGCACGCCGCACGGTGGGGTCTCGTCGGACTTGCCCTTCGCGAAGGCCTCGCCGATCTGGTCGCCGTTGAGTTCGCACACACCGGAGGCGGGGTAGGTCGTCGCGTCAGCCGTGCCCGGTTCGATCTTCAGGGAGACCGGTTCGGCTGTGGTCGTCGCCTGGACGCCCAGCAGCGGGACGGATGCCGTCACCGAGACCGGCTTGAAATCCGCCGCGTCCAGCCACGCCCACGTCGGCAGGTTCACCTTCGTGGTGCCCTCCGGAGCGAGTTCGACCTTCGTCGAGGGCACGCGGATCTCCGCGTAGGCGAGCTGGGCCAGCATCTCGGGGGTGATCGCCTGCGGGATCTCGGGCGGCGGCGGGTCGCCCGTGTCCACCCAGAAGTAGTCCCTGGTGCAGTCGAGCGCACCGGGATCGCCTTCCCTGCCCTCCGTGACGTAGGAGGCCCAGAAATAGCCCTCGCCGGCCTTGTCCTTGTTGAAGTCCTTGTACGGGTCACCACCCTCGAACTTCTTACGCTGCTCCGCGTCCCACTCGTACCCCGTCGAGCCCGCCTCCCAGATCGGCTCCAGGTACTTCTTCAGCTGGGCCGGGGAGTACTTGGGGGCGTAATAGCAGGCTGGTGGAGTCCAGTTGGACGCGGTGGAGGTGACCGGACCGGCAGACTGGCCGGAGCCGTTCTTCGAGCGGTCGAAGACAACGGCTCCAGCAGTGGACGTGAGCTTGTCGCCATTGACGTCCGCCGAGACGTCCGTATCAGTCTCCCGGCTGCCGTCGGGCGTGATTTTGGCCCACGCGCTCGGGGTCCCCAAAGTCGTCAACAGCAGCGTTAGGACGAAGCCGCCGAGTACCTTTCGCTTCACTTCAGGCATTGCCTCGCTCCCGCAGTCGACACGATGCGCGTGGTCTGCCACACGCCGTCGCTGTTCTTCTCCAGCCGCGTGTTGTAGAGGATGAAGTCCTCGTTGGACGGCGTGGTGACCTTGGCCTTGCCCGTCTTGAGGTCCTTGGCATACCCCTTGCTTTCATCAGCGCAGAAAAGGGCCGCCGCGGCCTTGCTGCCGTCGAGCGTCACGGTCCGGCTGTAGTACCGAACCTTGCCCATGATGCCGAGCTTGGCGTCCTTGAATTTCCCAACCCAGGTCACCGCCGCTTCGAGCGCCCGGCCGGTGTTGTAGAAGCTCAGCGCCTCGCTCTTGGGATCGGTACCCGCGATGGCGGCGTTGACCGAGCGCATACGCTCGGCGCTGTCCGCGAGCACTGCGTCCTTGACCGCGTCACCCGTCTTGCCTCCTTCGAAGGTCATCGTCAGATCCGAAGGCAGCTCGACCTTCGGCCGCCCCGCCGCCACAGAAGCAGAAGCGCTAGGCGAAGCCGACTTGTCCGCTCCCGTGTCGGCGCCCGCGA
>NZ_JAPWHT010000478.1:0-7641 GCF_027270795.1 Streptomyces sp. ActVer | reverse complement strand
GATGGGCCGGCCCCCGACCGGCGGCTTCCCCGGCGGCGGCCAGAACCAGCAGGGCGGCAACGGTCAGACGGGCCAGAACGGCCAGACCCAGCGCGGTGGCGGCACCGGCGACGGCGGCGGTATGGGCGGCGGTGGCGGTATGGGCGGTCTGCTCAACGGCGCGACCGTCAGCTCCGAGGCCAAGGCCCTCCTGGAGAAGAACTCCGGCGACTACACCTGGGTCGCGGCGGCCATCGGCGCCCAGAACGCCGCGAGTTACCAGCTCTCCACCGGTGACCCGGTCATGGCGATCGGCGGCTTCAACGGCAGCGACCCGTCGCCGACGCTGGCCCAGTTCAAGAAGTACGTGGAGGACGGGAAGATCCACTACTTCATCTCCTCCGGCTCCATGGGTGGCGGTGGCGGCGGCAGCAGCTCCGGCACCGGAACCCAGATCAGCGAGTGGGTGCAGGAGAACTTCAAGGAGGTGACGGTGGGTTCGTCCACCTTCTACGACCTGACGCAGCCGACGAGCTAGTCCGGAGGGCTTCAGCAGAGGGGTGGTGGCCGGGGCGAGAGTGCCTCGGCCACCACCCCCCTCTTTTTGTGTTGTACAGCGTATGGGAGTTGTTCTACGGTGTATGGCATGTCAACCTCGCAGGGCGAAAGCCAAAGCCAAGGCCTGGGTCACAGCCACAGCCACAGCCAAGGCCTGGGTCACAGCCACAGCCACAGCCAAAGCCACCCCCAGCGCTGGCTGATCCTCGGTGTGATCCTGCTCGCCACGCTCACCGTGCTGCTCGACAACACCGTCCTCAACGTCGCGATCCCCTCCCTCACCGAGGAGCTGGACGCGTCCACGGCGGACATCCAGTGGATGATCAACGCGTACTCGCTGGTCCAGTCGGGCCTGCTGCTCACCGCCGGCAGCGCGGCCGACCGATACGGCCGCAAGAAAATGCTGGCCACGGGCCTCGTCCTCTTCGGCGTCGGCTCGGTCACCGCGGGGCTCGCCCAGAGCGCGACCCAGCTCATCGCGGCCCGCGCGGGCATGGGTGTCGGCGGCGCGCTCCTGATGACCACGACCCTCGCCGTCGTCGTGCAGATCTTCGACGAGACCGAGCGGGTCAAGGCGATCGGCCTCTGGTCGACGGTCAACTCGCTCGGCTTCGCGGCGGGCCCGCTGCTCGGCGGCGTCATGCTCGAACACTTCTGGTGGGGCGCGATCTTCCTGATCAACCTCCCCGTGGCCGTCCTCGCCCTGGTCGCCGTACTCAAGCTGGTTCCCGAGTCCAAGAACCCCCAGGGCGACCGCCCCGACCTCCTGGGCGCCGTGCTCTCCACGATCGGCATGACCGCGGTCGTCTACGCGATCATCTCGGGCCCCGAACACGGCTGGACGTCGCTCCAGGTCCTGGGGTCGGGCGCGGTCGGCATCGCCGTCCTCGCGGCCTTCGTCCGATGGGAGCTGAGCATCGAGCACCCCATGCTGGACATGCACTTCTTCCGCAACGAGCGCTTCATCGGTGCCGTCGCCGGCGCGGTCCTGGTCGCCTTCGGAATGGGCGGTTCCCTCTTCCTGCTCACCCAGCACCTCCAGTTCGTCCTCGGATACGAGCCGTTGGAGGCGGGCCTGCGTACGGCGCCGATGGCCCTGTCCGTGGTGGCCCTCAACCTCACCGGTGTGGGCGCCCGGATCGTCGTCAAGCTGGGCACTCCGGCCACCATCGCCCTCGGTATGACGATGCTGTCGGCGGGCCTGGCGGCGATCGCCCTGTTCGGCGGCGGCACGGACGGCGGCTACGGAGGCATGCTGCTGGGCCTGGTCGTCATGGGCGCGGGCATCGCGGTCGCCATGCCCGCCATGGCCAACGCCATCATGAGCGCGATCCCCCCGGAGAAGGCGGGGGTGGGCGCGGGCGTCAACGGCACGCTCAGCGAATTCGGCCTCGGCCTCGGCGTGGCGGTCCTCGGCGCGGTTCTCAACTCCCGCTTCGCCGCGCTGGTTTCGGTCGCGGCGGCCTCGTTGCCGGCGGCGCTGGCCTCCGCGGAGTCGGCGGACGAGCGAGCGCGGATCACGGACGCGTTCGCCTCGGGTCTGGAGACGAGCCAGTTGGTGGGCGCGGCCGCCGTCCTCCTCGGTGGACTGCTGGCCGCGGCGTTGCTCCGGCGGGCGATGGGGGTACCACCCGGATGTTCAGTACTGGGGGAGGGCAGACTCCGCGGTGACGATGGCGGCGTAGGGCCCGCTTAGCATCAGGGAGGGGGCGGACCTCGGTGTTCCGGGTCGCCCTCTCCGTAAGAGTTCCGAGGAAGGTGCGCCATGGTGAGGGCAGCCGACCGGGCCAAGCGTCCGGCGCGGACCAGCGTCTGGTTGGAGGGCAAGGCCCCGCGGGGCGGCAGTGCCCGGGGCGGGCAGCCGTCGTCGCTCGACCGGGACCGGATCACCGAGGTCACGGTACGGCTGCTCGACGCGGAGGGGCTGGCCAAGTTCTCCATGCGCCGGCTGGCCGCCGAGCTGAACGTGACCGCGATGTCCGTCTACTGGTACGTGGACACCAAGGACGATCTTCTTGAGCTGGCCCTCGACGCGGTGTTCGGCGAACTGGAGCTGCCCGACCCGGAGTCGGGCGAGGACTGGCGCGAGCAGCTCCGGGCGCTGGCCGTCGGGTACCGGGCCCTGCTCGTACGGCACCCCTGGGTGTCGCCGCTCGTCGGCACGTTCCTCAACATCGGGCCGCACTCCATGGCGTTCTCGCTGCGGGTGCAGGAGGTCGTGCGCAACACAGGGCTGTCGTTGCGGCGGCAGAGCGGGGCGATCTCCGCCGTTTTCCAGTGGGTGTACGGGTTCGGCACGATCGAGGGCCACTTCGTGCAGCGGTGTGCCTCCGCGGGGATGACGCAGGACGAGTACTTTCACCAGGCCATGAGTACGTTCAGTGGGCATCCTCAGTTCGCGGAGAACTATGAGAGTGCGGCGGGGCTCATGGAGGCGCGTGGGGGTGACACGGTCGAGGAGATGCGGGAGCGGGACTTTTCTGTGGCGTTCGACTTGCTGGTCGCGGGGATCGAGAGCGTCGTCGCCCGCGAAGCGGGCCGTGAGGCCGGTGGGTGAGTGGCTGCCGCCGGTTTGTGTGTGATGTGCGGGTGGGTGGGGGCTGGTCGCGCAGTTCCCCGCGCCCCTGAAAGCTTGCGGTGCCCCCCTCCCGAAAAGGTGCCGCAGGTCTCCGTGCCGTCAAGGATGCGCAGTTCCCCGCGCCCCTGAAAACAAGGGGCCTACTCCTGTGGGGCCAGCCTTGCCGGGAAGCCCCCCGTTGCCACCGGGCCCCACCTCTCAGGGGTGATCCTGATGATGGACTTGGCCTGCTTGAGCATGGCCTCTCGGTATTCGTTCCAGTCGGGGTGTTCGCCCGCGATGTTGCGGTAGTACTCGACGAGGGGCTCGACGGAGTCGGGGGAGTCGATCACCTCGGCCGTGCCGTCGATCTGGACCCAGGGGCCGTTCCACTCGTCGCTCAGGACGATGAGGCTGACGCGGTCGTCGCGCTTGGCGTTGCGGGTCTTGGCGCGCTCCGGGTAGGTCGAGACGACGATCCGGCCCGAGTCGTCCACTCCGCAGGTCAGCGGGGAACCCTGGGGACCGCCGTCCGACCTGCGCGTCAGCAGGATGGCGCGGTGGCGGGGGCGTACGAAGTCCAGCAGATCGTCGAGGGAGACAGAGGTGTTCGTCGCGATGTTCGATGCCATGGCCCCAGCCTAGGACTCCCTCCGCCCCGGACGCGGCCTAGGACTCGATCGCCTCCGCGAGGTTGTCGTACACGGGTACGTCGCGGCGCATCCCCGTCAGCTCCAGGACACGGCTCGCCACCCCGTTCGGCTGTGCCGCCACGCGCAGTTGGGCGGGCCGGGGCAGGCGGCCGCGGACACCGGCGACCACACGGACGCCCTGGGAGTCCATGAATTGCGTACGGGTGAGGTCCAGGACCAGCAGCCGCAGCCGGTCCCTCCTGGCGTCCACGACGTCCAGGGCGCCGACGAGGACGACATCGGCGTTGCTCAGGTCGATCTCCGAAGGAAACCCGAGCAGGGTGCATTCCGGCAGGTCATAAGGGTTCGGGAAGAAGGTCATCGCACTCACCTGGCAGACGTTCGTCCGGATTCCGATGAGGCCGCTTCCTGACCCGCACGCCCATTGCACCACGCGTGCGGGCGAGATCGGAAGCACGTACGAAGAGCCGCGCCCTCACTCCAACAGAGCAGCTAAAGTGGCTCTTCGTCCTGTGCTCGCAGTCGGGAATGTGCTGCGGAGCTCTCCTGCGCACAGCCGCCGGGGTCTGTCGTCCATCCGACGACGGGATCCGGGGCCGTGCATGCCGAAGAGGTTCGTGGTGGCTGCGTCTGATTTTTCCGAATTGCCCCGTTTTTCCGGGGGTCTTGAGCTGGCCGAGACACTGACGGTCGCGGCTCAGCAGCTGCACGAAACGTCCAGTCCCCGCGGCACCCTGCGCACCGCCGTCCGCCTCGCCGTGCACATCCTCCCCGGCGCCGAGCACGCCGGTATCTCCGTCATCGAGCGCAAGGCCCACCGCCAGACCCTCGCCTGGACCGACGAGATCGTCCGCTCCGCCGAGGCCCTGGCCTCGGGCGGGGACCACCAGCACTGGACCCGGCTGTGGACCTCCCCGGTCGCCCGTATCGAGGACAGCGCCTCCGGCGACGACGACGGCGAACCCGCCCTCTCCGACCTCGGACTGCGCTCGGTGCTCTCGCTCCGGCTGCGCGCCGAACGCCAGCGGCTCACCGTCCTCACGGCGTACGCGACCAAGCCGCGGGCCTTCGACGACTCGGCCACCCGGATCGGCCGGCTGTTCACCGCGCACGTCAGCATCGCGTTCGACTCGGCGACCGCCCGGGAGCAGCTCACCGAGGCCATGCGCACCCGGGACCTGATCGGCCAGGCCACGGGCATCCTCATGGAGCGCCTCGACATCGACGCGGCGGAGGCCTTCGACAGCCTCGTACGGACCTCCCAGCGGGAGAACGTCAAGCTGCGTGACCTGGCCAGACGGATCGTCGACGCCAGGAGCAGCGAGTGACCGGGCACCGACGGGATACCCGTGCCCCATGAGACTCTCAGCCGATCCCGCCGATCCCGCCGATCGTGATGCTCGTCATTCTCGTGACGAGCAGCCTCGTGCCACCGCCCCGGAATCCGCCGCGCTGCACCAGGCGCTGGCCGGCACCGGCGGCCTCGACACACTGCTGCGCGATCTCACGGATCGTGCGGTGCTCGCCGTGGCGGGCGCCGAGGCGTGCAGCATCACCGTGCGCCGCGACGGGCGCCTGCTGACGGTGGCGGGCAGCGGCGGTCTGCCCAGCGGGCTCGACCAGCGTCAGTACGAGAACGGCGACGGGCCCTGCGTCCGGGCGGCGGACTCGGACGCGGAGCAGCACGCGCCCGACCTGTCCGAGGAGGACCGCTGGCCCACGTACGCCGCGTACGCCCTCTCCAAGGGGGTCCGTACGGTGCTGGCCCTGCCGCTCGCGGTCGACGGCGAGACCGACGCCGCCCTCAATCTCTACGCCACGACGGAGGGCGCCTTCCGTGGGAGCCGCGACGCGGCCAGGTCCTTCGCGGCGAACGCCTCGGACGCGATCAACGCCGCCCTGCTCATCGAGCGCGAGAGGGCGTCTGCGGGGGACGTCCGCACGGCGCTGCTCTCGCGCAGCGTGATCGACCAGGCGATCGGCATCCTCATGGCCCAGGAGCGCTGCACCGCCCAGACGGCACTCGACACCCTGCGCCGCGTCTCCCAGGACGCGAACATCAAACTCCGTGACCTGTGCGGCGACTTGGTGGCCCGCACGACGGACGGGGCGTCGGACCGGCCGTCGAACGGCGCGTCGCACGGGCGCCGTGGCGGTGCCTCGGGCCGCCGGGCGTCACAGCGACGGTAGCGTCCCGCCCTGCACGGCCTGGACGTCCAGCTCCACCTTCAGCGTCGTACCGATCGCCGCGATGCCCGCCTGGAGCGCCTGGTTGTAGTTCATCGCGAAGTCCTCGCGGCGCAGCTCGGTGGTGGCCCGGAAGGCCGCGCGCGTGCCGCCCCAGGGGTCGGCGCCCGTGCCCAGGTAGGCCAGGTCGAGGTCGACCGGCCGTACGACCCCGTGCATGGTCAGTTCGCCGTGGACCGTCCAGCGGTCGGTGCCCGCGGCCGGGGTCAGGCCCGTCGAGACGTACGTGATCTGCGGGTGGCGCTCGACGTCCAGGAAGTCCGCGGACTTCAGGTGGCCGTCGCGCATGGCGTTGCCCGTGTCGATGGAGGCCGCTGAAATCACCGCCTCCACCCGGGACTTGGCCACCTCGTCCGGCGCGATGTCGATCGAGCCCGCGAACTCCGTGAACCGCCCGTGCACGCTGGAGATCCCCAGGTGCTGGGCGACCGCGCCCACGGAGGAGTGGGCCGGGTCGACGGTCCAGGGGCCGGGCGGCGGCAGTTCGGTGCCACCCTGCCGGGCCAGCGTCACGGTGCCGATCGCGGCCCGGCCGCTCGCCGTCACGATCGCGCTGGACGCGGCGGGCGCGTACCCGACGGCCGTGACGATCACGGTGTACGCCCCGGGCGCGAGCTCCGTCGCATCCCTTACGCCGCCCTCCTCGTCCGCCTCGGCACGCACCACCTGTGTGCCCGTCCCGTCGGTCACCGTGACGACCGCGTGCGACACGGCCCAGCCGTCCCGCGTACGGATCCGCGCGGTCAGTCCCATTGCAAGCCTCATCTCATGAAACCGGCCCGCGGTGCGTGCCTCCGCCAGGAGCACGCGCCACGGGCCGGGGTTCTCAACTACTCGCCGGGGTGGGCGAGTTCGATGTCGTGGCCGTCCACACCGCCGCCGTTCACGGTCAGCGCCGTGGCCACCGGCGGGTAGCCGGTCGCGATGACCGTGTACTCGCCGCTGTCCAGGTCGGCGAAGGCGTACGCCCCGTCGGCCCCGGTGGTGGCGGTGCCGACCACGTTGCCCGCCGCGTCGACGAGCGTGACCCGGGCGTCGCCCAGCGGTCCGCCGGGTGCCCGCACGACGCCCTGGAGCTGCGCGCCCGCGGTGAGCGCGACCTCGATCCGGGTGACCCCGGTGCCGCCGACCTCGACGGGCAGGGCCCGCGGCCGGTGCCCGGCGGCGTTCACCGCGACGGTCACGGCGCCCGGCACCAGTTCGGCGAAGGCGAACTCGCCCTGCTCGCCGGTGGTCCCGGTGGCCAGCACGTCGCCGCGCACATCGGTCACGATGACCATCGCGCCCACGACCGGCTTCCCGCCCTCGGCGGCCTTCACCGTGCCGGACAGCCCACTCGTCCCGCTCAGCAGGATGTCGTACGCGAGCGGCTCACCGTTCACGACGATCGTCGAGGCCTGCGGCTGGAACCCGTCCGCCGAGGCGATCAGCACGTACGAACCCGTGCCGGGCGCGTCCACCGCGTAGGCGCCGTCGGCCTGCGCGACCGAGCGGCCCAGCTGACGGCCCGCGAGGGAGATCAGCGTGACGGCGGCCCGGGGGACGGGCGCGCTCTCGGCACCGCGGACGTATCCGCGCACCGCGACCCCGCCCGAGCCGTTGCCGGAGGCGGCGCCCGATCCGGCCGCCACGGTGGCGACGGCCGCG
>NZ_JAPWHT010000477.1:0-7653 GCF_027270795.1 Streptomyces sp. ActVer | reverse complement strand
GGCCGGGTTCCCTGCGGCGACCGTCCACGGCGGCAGATCCTTGGTCACGACGGCGCCGGCGCCCACCACACAGTGGTCGCCGATCGTCACCCCGTCGAGGACGACGACGTGCGAGCCGATCCACACGTCGTCGCCGACGGTGATGCCCTTCCTGGTCAGGGGCTGCCGGTGCACGGGCCGGTCGGGCGCGAATCCGTGGTTGAAGCCGAGCAGGGAGCTGTGGGCGCCGATCCGCACACCGTCTCCGAGGGTGACCAGGCCCCGCACGGTGGCGTACGGATTGACCGTGCAGTCGGCGCCTGCCGTCACTTCGCCGGTGACGTACGCGTGCCCGGCGATGTAGGAGTTCTCGCCCAGACGCAGGACGTCCGTGAACACCCCGGCGGCGGGGGAGACGTAGGTGCCCGGGCCGAAACTCGCGCCGCCGACCGTGAGTCGCTTCTGGAGCGCTGCCTGCGCGGCGCGCTGCTCGTCGGACGCGCGAAGGACGAAGTCCCAGGGGCAGTAGTCGAAGTGGGAGTCGTCCACCGAGCTTTCCGAGTTCATCGCACGCGAGTCTAGAGAGCGCTTACTGCCCCCGGCAATCCCTCTGCCGCTGGTCCTGCCGCCGGTCCGCCGTCGGTCCTGTCACCGGCCCTGCCGCCGGTCAGGGGCATGACGGTCGTGTCAGCGAGGGCCTCAGTGGGCCGGGCCTTACCGTGGCCACCGCAAGGCCGGACCGAAACACCTGGTGGCGTGATGTGCTGGAGCGCGACGGCCGATCTCGTGGCGGGCTGCGGCATCGCCGCCGTCGGAGTCGCCTGTGTGGCGCGGACCCGCAGGGTCGGTGACCTTCCGCTGGCCGGGCTGCCGTTGCTGCTCGGGGCTCACCAGGTGGTCGAGTCCCTGGTCTGGCGTTCCGGGGGAGGCACGGGACCCGCCACCGTGGCCTGGGCGGCGATGGCGCTTCCGCTGCTGGCGCTGTGGGTACCGGTGGCCGTGCTGTGCGCGACGCCGCCGGGCGCCCGGCACCGGCTGACCATCCCGCTCGCCGCCGGTCTCGCCACCGCGGCGACCCTCTCGTACAACCTCGCCACCCACTCCGTGACCGCCGACATCCGCGGCCACACCGTCGGATACGTCATCGATCTGCCTCACGCCGAACTCCTCGTGGCGGGCTACCTGCTGGCCACGGTCGGCTCCCTGCTCCTCTCCGGCGACCGGGTCCTTGTGCTGCTGGGCGTCCTGGTCGCCGCCGGCGCGGTGGTCTGCTGGGCGCTGTGGGAGCTGGAGTTCGTCTCGACGTGGTGCGCGTTCGCGGCGGTGTGCTCGGTGGTGATGTACGGCTGGGCGCGCGGGCGGTCCGTGTCACCGGGCGCTCCCCGCGTGTCGGCCGAACAGTGACGGCGACCCGTGGCAGCGGCAGACATCGCCGGCGCGGGACATACGTCGGTGAGCGTGTCAGGAGCCGATGAGTTTCGGCGCGGCGCACAGTCGGTACTGGCGGGAGGCCGCGAGCGCCTCGAACCGAGGAAGGGCAGTGCACCGTGAGACTGATTCTGCAGGAGTTCCTGTCGCTGGACGGCGTGGCGCAGGGCCCCGGCTCCCCGGAGGAGGACACCAGCGACGGGTTCACACGGGGAGGCTGGCTCGTGCCGCATCTGGACGACGCAGCGCGCTCACGTCGAACAGCTTCCGGTCCAGGCGCCCCGCCGAGACCAGATCGCCGGCGTCGGACGGCAGGACCGTCAGACGCCCGTCCTGTTCGTAGGTCCTGAAGAGGATGTGCCGCCGCCCGGCACCGGGCGCGACCGAGGCGGTCCGCCGTCCTTCGGTGTCGGTGCCCACGGTCACCCGGTCACCCGTGATCAGGCGTACGGTGCCCAGGCCCTTCGGCGCCGGAGCGTCGGCCGCCGCTGTCGCCGTGGGCCCCGTACCCGTGCCGGCGGCGACCGGCGCCACGGCACCGGCAGCCAGGGCGAGTCCTGTCGATATCGCCGCCACCAGGCGGATCCGTCTCATCAGTCCCGTGCCTTCCGTCGTACGCGCGGAGAAGTTCATGCGCTGGACAGAATCCGGTGGTAGGGAATGCCATGTCACTCGATTCCGGTGGCACAGGTGGGACATGTCGCAACAGCGACACCGCGCGTTCCTCCCCGTCGGGCGCGATACCGGAGGCGCGGGTGGGTGAGTACGCACCCCGCCGACCTGAGTATGTGAACTCATGCCCCACCGGACCCGGCCGAAGAGACTGGACCGCAGCGGGGAGCCGGAGTGGCCGGAACCTCTCGTACGAGGGAGCAAGCACGATGAGTTCAGTCACCGGGGTCCAGAAGCTCAGCGCTCCCTTCGGCACCTGGCCCGCCCGTCTGTATCTCGCGGTGGCCGCCGCGCTGATCGTCTGGCTGGCCGTCGTGTCGTCGCAGCCCACGGGCGACGCCTCCTTCGCCGCCGTGATCCCGGTCCTCTTCACGGCCCCGACCAGCCTGCTGATCCTGGCGGTACCGGACGTTTCGGTGGGCTGGTTGTACGCCGTACTCGGCGCGTCCGCCATGGCCAACGCGTGGCTCATCGACCTCGTCTGGCGGCGGCTCAGCAGTCGGCAGGGCTGACCGGAGGGGCTGATTCGCCCCTGCTGCGGCCGACGCCGTGATGCGTAGGCTCGCCCGATGACCGGACAAAAGATCACACAGGGGAGCCACCAGGGCCTGCTCGCGGGCCAGGTGGTCATGATCACGGGTGCGTCCAGCGGTATCGGCGAGGCCGCGGCACGTCTGTTCGCGGAGGAGGGCGCGGCGGTCGTTCTGACGGCACGCCGCGAGGAGCGGCTGAACACGCTCACGGAGGAGATCGGCGCCGCCGGCGGGCGGGTGCTCGCGGTTCCGGGCGATGTCGCCGTCGCGGCCGACGTCCGCCGCGCGGTCGAGGCGGCCGTCGAACACTTCGACGGTCTCGACTCCGCCTTCAACAACGCGGGTTACGCCACCGTCGGCACCCTCCTGCACGAGACCGACGACGAGGTGTACGACCGCACGATGGACGTCAACGCCCGGGGCGTGTGGAACTGCATGAAGCACCAGCTGCCCGTGATGCTCGCGTCGGGCAAGGGCGGCTCCATCGTCAACACCAGCAGTACGGCGGGCCGTTACGCGACCGGAGCCTCCGTCCCGTACGTCGCGTCCAAGCACGCCATCCTGGGGATCACCCGCGCGGCGGCGGCCGAGTACGGGGACCAGGGCATCCGCGTCAACGCGCTCGTCGTCGGTACGACACGCAGCGAGATGATCGAGGAGGCCGTGCGCCAGTACCCGGACCTGGAGCAGGCGTTCATCGCCCCGCAGATCCAGAAGCGCATGGCGTCGCCCCGGGAGATCGCCGAGGCGGCGGCCTGGCTGTGCAGCGGCCGCTCGTCGTTCGTCACCGGTGTCGCGATGCCGGTGGACGGTGGCATCTCGGCCCAGGCCAAGGCCGGCTGAGCCCCGCGGGTTCGCCCGGCCGGCCCCGTCCTCACCAGCGCTGCGGTTCGCTGCCCACGATCGGCGCCGACGGCTTGCCGTCCACGCCGACCGGGACATCGCCCGCGAGCATCACCCGGTGCATGACCCGGGGATGATCCAGGTGCGTCGTGTCGTTGGGGGCCAGGTGGATGGTGGCCCTGTTGTCCCAGAAGGCCACACTCCCCGGCTCCCAGCGGAACCGCACGGTGTACTCGGGCCGGGTCGCCTGCCCGAGGAGCATCTCCAGCAGCGGCGCGCTCTCCATGCGGGAAAGACCCAGGATCTGCTCGACGTAGTAGCCGTTGACGAACAGCACCCGCTCGCCCGTCTCCGGGTGCACCCGCACCAGCGGATGGTCGGAGGCGATCTGCCGGTCCAGCAGATGCCGTACGTACGCGTCGTCGCCGGGCCGTGGCTGATAGCCGACCCCCAGCCGGTGCTCCGCGCGCAGCCCGTCGACGAAGTCGCGCACGGGCGCCGAGAGCCCCGCATAGGCGGCCGCCAGGTTGGACCACGTCGGGTCGCCGCCGTACGGGGGCACGTCCTCCGCGCGCAGGATGGTCGCGGCCGGCGGATCGACGCGGGCGCCGTGGTCGCAGTGCCAGCCGCGCAGCAGCGAGTGCCGGCGTCTGCGCAGCCATTCGTCGTGGTCCATGCCGTAGCGGCCGCCGAGTTCCAGCCGGTCGGCCGTCGTCTCGACCTCCGGGAAGTCCGGGGGTGAGGCGCTGCCGCGTCTGCCGAGGCGGACCAGCTCGCCGAACCGCCGGGCGAACGCGACATGCGAGGAGTGGTCCAGGCTCTGCCCGCGGAAGAACACCACCTTCCAGCGCAGCACCGCCGCCCTGATCTCGGAGACCACCGCGTCGTCCAGGTCCCCGGACAGGTCGACACCCGTGATCTCCGCGCCGATGTGTCCCGCGACCGGCTTCACCTCGACCTGTGTGTCCCTGTCCGTCGTCATACGGGCTCCGTCGATCGCTCGTTCCGACTGGTCGGGGCAAGCATGACCGCTCCGAACGGAGGGCGACAGTGCGCCTCTGGGGAGCGGTTCACGTCCGCGCGCGAAGGGCCGAGGCCCGGGCCGTCAGCGCGTCGAGCAGCAGGTCCACGGCCGGTTCGAAAGAGCTCTCGGCCATGGCGTACAGCTCACCCCGCACCTCGCTCAGCGCGGGATAGGCCTCCGGGGCGACCGACCGGTAGGCCTCCGTCCACGCCCTCTCGTCGGCCTCTCGCTGCTCCCGGGGGAGTGCGAGACACGCGGCGTCCAGCGCCGCGTGACCGAGGACGGTGTCGATGAAGGCCAGGTAGAGACGGACGGCCTGGGCGGGCGGGAATCCGGCGGACAGAAGCAGACCCACACCGGTCTCCACGGCACGGAACTCGTGCTCACGACGGGTGATGCGGTAGGAGGCCATGGCGGCCGCCCGCGGATGGGCGAGGTATCCGGCACGTACCCGCATCGCCATCTCACGCAGCGAGGCGACCCAGTCGGGACCCGGGACGAAGCCGGCCATGGCATCCCCGATGATCCGGTCGGAGACGGCCAGCAGCAGGTCGTCGGTGTTGCGGAAGTAGCGGTAGAGAGCGCTCGGGTCGCACCCGAGGGCCGCGCCGAGGCGGCGCACGCTCAGGGCCTCCGGACCGTGCTCGCCGATCAGCCGCAGCGCGGTCTCGGTGATGAGCTCCTTGGACAGCACGACGCCCGAGGCGGTCGGGCGGCGGCGTCGGCGTTCCTGTGGGGCGCGGGTGGGCATGAGGGCGGATCCCTTCGCACGGTCGACGGGCCTCTGCACGCTCAGTGAACGGCTCACCCCCGCCTTATGTCAACAGCATTGACGCAAGGTGTGCGGCCGTTGTTCCATCCTTCGCATCCCCACACGGCTCTTCCTCCCTGTCCCTCTCCCTCCCCGTGAGGAGCCCTGATGTCCTCCCTCGCTCCAGGCCAGGCCGCCCCGGACCGCCCGCCCGCCGAGCTGCGCCGCTCGCTCGGCGTCGTCGACGGTGTCGCCATCGCCGCCTCCAGCACGGCTGCCACCACCAGCATCGCCATCGGCATGGGCGCCATCGGCACGATCGTCGGTCTCCAGGCCCCGGCCCTGCTGCTCCTGGCGTTCCTGCCCGTCCTCGGTATCGCCACGGCCTTCGCCCGCCTCAACCGCTCGGAACCCAACTGCGGCAACGGCTACACCTGGGTCGGCAAGTCCCTCGGCCCCTGGCCCGGCTTCCTGGCCGGCTGGGTCACCCTCGTCGGCTCGATCATCTTCCTCGCCTACACGAGCGCGGTGACCGGCTCGGTCGTGCTGATCTTCGCCAACAAGGCCGGCCTGGACTCGCTCGCCGGGATCGCCCTCGATCCGACGTCCACCGCCGTGAGCACGGTCGTCGGTCTGGTGGTCCTCGCCGCCGTCACCGTCCTCGCGATCACCGGGGTGCGCAGCGCCACCCGGCTCCAGTTCGGCCTGCTGGTCTTCGAGTACGCCGTCCTGCTGGTCTTCTGCACCTGGGCCCTGGTCACCGGCCACCAGGACTTCTCCTGGGCGTGGTTCAACCCCTTCGAGATCTCCAGCGGTACGGCCTTCGCGCAGGGCATGGTCCTCGCGGTGTTCTTCTTCTGGGGCTGGGACGCGGCGTTCAGCGTCACCGAGGAGACCAGGAGCCCCGGCGACTCGGCCCGCGGCGGGTTCATCGCCCTGTTCGCCATGCTCGGGCTCTTCATCTTCGCCTCGGTCGCCTTCCAGCGGGAGATGAGCCTGCCCGAACTCATCGAGAACGGCCCGCAGGCCCTCCCGTACCTCGGCGCCAAGCTCGCCGCCGAACCCTGGGCCAGCCTCCCGCTGCTCGCCCTGATGTTCTCGGCCGTCGCCTCCGTCCAGTCCTCCGTCATCCCCACCGCCCGCGGACTGCTCGCCATGGGCCGCGACCGCACGATGGGCCCGGTGTGGACCCGTATCCACCCCAAGTACGGCACGCCCGCCGCCGGAACCGCCCTCGTCATGTCGATCGCCGCCGCCATCGCCCTGCTCGCCATGGCCATCCCCAAGCTGAGTGACATGCTGCTGGCCGCCGTCAACGCCATCGGCCTCGTCGTCGCCCTCTACTACGGCCTCACCGCGCTCGCCTGCGCCGTCCGCTTCCGCGCCGCCCGCCACGAGGGACCCCGCGAGGCACTGCTCGCCGTCGGCGTGCCGGCCGCCTCCGGACTGGTCCTGCTCGGCCTCGGCGGCTACCTCGGATACTCGTACCTGACCATGACCGACCACATCGAACTCAGCCCCGACAACGGCTGGTTCATGCTCTCCCTGCCCGCCACGATCGTGCTGAGCGGACTCGTCATGGCGGCCGTCGCCAAGTACGCCCGCCGCTCGCCGTACTTCACCACGGGGCGCGGCACCGACGCCGACGCGCTCGCCCTCCCGATGGACCGCACAGCCGTCTGACCCTCTGCCGATGGACCGTCTGCCCCCTCCCCTCTGGAGCGTTGAACCCATGTCCCACCGCCAGGCCGCCGACCTCGTCCTCACCGGCGGACCCGTCCACACCGTCGACGCCGCGCGCAGCCGGGCCACCGCCGTGGCCGTGCGCGGCGGGCGGATCGTCGCCGTCGGCCACGACGAGGTCCACGAGCTCATCGGCACCGGCACCGAAGTCGTCGACCTCGCCGGACGGCTGCTGCTGCCCGGCTTCCAGGACGCCCACGTCCACCCGCAGGGCGCGGGCACCGAACTG
Organism: Streptomyces sp. ActVer; assembly: GCF_027270795.1. NCBI lineage: Bacteria > Bacillati > Actinomycetota > Actinomycetes > Kitasatosporales > Streptomycetaceae > Streptomyces > Streptomyces sp. ActVer. The sequence continues at coordinate 451 of NZ_JAPWHT010000477.1, read as the reverse complement.
GGCCTGTGCCACCTGAACGACACCGTCGACCCGCAGGAGTACCTGCGGCGGGTGAGGGCGTACGCCGACGAGCACCCGGAGGCCGAATGGATCACCGGGGGCGGCTGGTCCATGGAGGCCTTCCCCGGCGGCACGCCCACCGCCGCCCTGCTCGACACGGTCGTCCCCGACCGGCCCGTGTTCCTGCCCAGCCGCGACCACCACGGCGCCTGGGCCAACTCCCGTGCCCTGGAACGGGCCGGCATCGGCGCCCGCACCCCCGACCCGTCCGACGGCCGCATCGAACGGGACGCCGACGGCAACCCCACCGGCATGCTCCAGGAAGGCGCGGCCCACCTGGTGTCCCGCCTGATGCCCGACCGCACCCCCGAGGAACAATTGAAGGTGTGCAGCCCATACGGCAGCCGGTCACTTCCCCGCCACACCGTGGCACGATGGCAGCCAACCTGCC
>NZ_JAPWHT010000476.1:0-7663 GCF_027270795.1 Streptomyces sp. ActVer | reverse complement strand
CGGCGAACGTCAAGGCCGGTTCGGGTTCGACGGGCGCGCTGGCCGCCGGCGCGGACCCGGACGACTTCTTCCGCGACCGCGTGGAGGAGGCCCAGGTCATGCACGCGCGCGTGGTCCTCCTCCGCGACCGCCCGACCGGCGGCCTCAGCGCCGCCCCGGCCGCCCGTGAACTGGCCCTCAGCCACGACACACCGATCAGCGAACTCGAACCGGACGACGGCGGCGACCTGGAGACCCTCGCCGAGCTGATCGCCATCACGGATTTCGCCGCCGTTTACCTGGCGCTCGCCTCCGGCGCCTGACCTTGAGCAACGCCTGGTGACCAGCGCCCGCTGAGCAGCGTACGTACGGAGAAGAAGACAGAGCATGGACCCCCTCGACAACACGATCCGCCCCTACGCCTGGGGCTCCACCACGGCCATCCCGCACCTCCTGGGCGTCGAGCCGACCGGCGAGCCGCAGGCCGAGATGTGGATGGGCGCCCACCCGGGCGCGCCCTCGCGCACCCCCCGCGGCCCGCTCACCGAGGTGATCGACGAGACTCCGGAGAAGGAGCTCGGCGCGGCGGCCGTCGCCAAGTTCGGCCCGCGCCTGCCGTTCCTGCTCAAGCTCCTCGCCGCGGGCGCCCCCCTCTCCCTCCAGGTGCACCCCGACCTCGCCCAGGCCAAGGAGGGGTACGAGGACGAGGAGCGCCGAGGCGTCCCGATCGACGCCCCGCACCGCAACTACAAGGACGCCAATCACAAGCCCGAACTCATCTGCGCGCTCACGGAGTTCGACGGCCTGTGCGGGTTCCGGACCCCGTCGGAGGCCGCCGACCTGCTCGCGGCCCTTGAGGTCGACTCCCTCAAGCCGTACGTCGACCTGCTGCACGCCCACCCCGAAGGGGCGGCGCTGCGAGAGGTGTTGACGGCCGTGCTGTCCGCGGACCGCGAGCAGATGGCCGCCACGGTCACCGAGGCGGCCGCGGCCTGCGTCCGGCTCGGCGGCGCCCACGCCCCGTACGCAGATCTGGCGCACCACTACCCGGGCGACCCGGGTGTCATCGCCGCGATGCTGCTCAACCATGTCCGACTGCAGCCCGGCGAGGCCCTGTTCCTCGGCGCGGGTGTGCCGCACGCGTATCTGAACGGCCTCGGCGTCGAGATCATGGCCAACTCCGACAACGTCCTGCGCTGCGGCCTCACCCCCAAGCACGTCGACGTTCCCGAACTCCTGCGTATCGTCCGCTTCGAGGCGAGCGACCCGGGCGTACTGCGCCCCGAGGCGTCCCCCGACGGCGAGGAGGTCTACGAGACCCCCATCGACGAGTTCCGCCTCTCCCGTTACGTCCTCGTGGCGGGCGCCCCGGTCCACGACCTCACCCTCGGCACGCCGCAGATCCTGCTGTGCACCGCGGGTTCCGTACAGGCGGGTGAGCACGCGCTCGGCCCCGGCCGGTCCGTCTTCGTACCGGCGGGCGAAAAGGCGGAAGTGTCCGGCGACGGCACGGTCTTCCGGGCCACCGTCATCGCCTGAGCCCGGCGACGCGGCCTGAGTCCTGGCGACCGTCCCCGTGGCCTGAAACGGTCACTGTGGTGACCCGGCGCACCGATGTCGGCCCGGGCTGCAACAATGGCCCACCGCAAAGGACGGGCAAAGCCCGTGGCGGCAGCCGGGACGGCAGACGGCAGGCCGAGACGGCAGACGAAGGGACATCGGGAGCACATGAGCGCGTCAGGCGGCACCAAGGCGATCGTGGCGGCACTCGCCGCCAACCTCGCGATCGCGGTAGCGAAGTTCGTGGCGTTCCTCGTCAGCGGATCATCGTCGATGCTCGCCGAGTCCGTGCACTCGCTCGCCGACTCCGGCAACCAGGGCCTGCTGCTCCTCGGCGGCAAGAAGGCCAAGCGCGAGGCGACCCCGGAGCACCCCTTCGGCTACGGCCGCGAGCGGTACATCTACGCTTTCCTCGTCTCGATCGTCCTCTTCTCGGTCGGCGGCATGTTCGCGATCTACAAGGGCTACGAGAAGATCAAGCAGCCGCACGAGATCGACCACTGGTACTGGGCGGTGGGCGTTCTCGTCTTCGCGATCATCGCCGAGACCTTCTCCTTCCGGACCGCCATCAAGGAGTCCAACACGCTCCGCGGCAAGCAGTCCTGGAAGGAGTTCGTACGCCACGCCAAGGCCCCCGAGCTGCCGGTCGTGCTCCTTGAGGACCTGGGCGCGCTCGTCGGTCTGATTCTCGCGCTGGCCGGTGTGGGCCTGGCCCTGGTCACGGGCGACGGCATCTGGGACGGCATCGGCACCGTCTGCATCGGCATCCTGCTCATCGCCATCGCGATCGTCCTGGCCGCCGAGACCAAGTCGCTTCTCCTGGGCGAGGCCGCCGGCGTCGAGGACGTCAGGAAGATCGAGGCCGCCATCGTCGACGGCGACACGGTCCCCGCCATCATCCACATGCGCACGCTCCACCTCGGCCCCGAGGAACTGCTGGTCGCCGCCAAGATCGCCGTCCGGCACGACGAGACGGCCACCGAGGTCGCCGCCGCCATCGACGCCGCCGAGTCCCGCATCCGCGAGGCCGTCCCGATCGCCCGCGTCATCTACCTCGAACCCGACATCTACAGCGAGACCGAGGCCGCGAAGGGCGCGGACCCCGAGGCCGCCCCGGGCGGCCCGGCCCCCACCGCCGAACACTGACTTCCCGTACGGGGAAGGGGGCGTCCTCTTCCCCGTACGCAGCCTCCCTCGTACGTCGAAGGGCCCGCCGAATCGCTCGGCGGGCCCTTCGACGTACACGTTGCCCCAACGGCCCCAAACACCCAGGCCGTGAGCGCCAGTCCGCGTCCCTCGCCCGGCTAGCGGATCTCGCGCAGCACGTCGAGAACCGCCGCCTCGTCGGGAGCCGTCGTCAGCCGCTCGCGGAACCCGGTGTCCATCAACTTCCGGGACAGCAGCGCCAGGATCCGCAGATGCTCGTCCCCGGCGGCGGCCTCGGGCACGGAGATCATGAAGACCAGCTTCGCCTTCGTACCGTCGAGCGAACCCCACTCGACGCCCTCCGCGGACCGCGCGAACCCGACGACGGGCGCCGTCACGGCATCGGTCTTGGCATGCGGGATGGCGATCTCCTCGCCGAGCCCGGTCGTGCCCTGCTCCTCGCGCCGCAACGCCGCCGCCACCAACTCCTCGACGTCCGTGACCTTCCCGGTGGCGGTCAGCAGCCCCGCCATCTCCCGGATCGCGGACTCCTTGTCACCGGAATCGAGCCGGCCCTTGACGGTCTGGGCGGTGAGATACCCGGAGAGGACTTCGTCGTCCGAGGCACCGGCGGACGCATCCGCGGACGCCTCGGCGGATCGGTCTGCGGGTGCGTCCGGAGAGGCATCGGCCGCAGAGCCGGTGGATGCCGGAGCCGATGCCGTCCGCTGGGCGGGAGTGTGCGCGGTGGCCGTCCCGCCGCCGGCGCCCAGGCCGTCACTGCCGGCACCCACGCCCGCGAGGGCGAGTTGGGGCTGCGGCGCGAGCCCGTCGACCATCGACTGGCCCCGCCGCCTGCGCTCACTGACATCGACGAGCGCGACCGTCGTCAGGGCCGTCACCACGGTCCCGATCACCACGGCCACGAAGAACATCGGTACGCCGCTGACGGCACCCAGCACCGCCACGATCGGCCCGCCGTGCGGCACCGCGTCCTCGACCCCGGCCAGACCCGCGAGCGCACCGGCCACCGCACCACCGAGCATGTTGGCGGGGATGACCTGCGCCGGCCGCGCGGCCGCGAACGGAATGGCGCCCTCGGATATCCCGAACAACCCCATGAACAGCGAGGCGAGACCCGTCTCGCGCTCCTGCTCGGTGTAGAGCCGCTTCCGGATCAGCGTGGCGAGCCCCTGCCCGAGCGGCATCACCGGGATCGCGGCCGCGCACATGCCCATGACCTCCTGGTTGCCGGTCGCGATGAGCCCCGCACCGAACAGGAACGCCGTCTTGTTGACCGGCCCGCCCATGTCGAACGCGATCATCAGCCCCAGGATCGCGCCGAGCAGCACCGCACTGGTCCCGGTCATCCCGCCGAGCCAGTCCGTCAGATGCTCGAAGACCCAGGAGATGGGCTTGCCGATCACGTAGATGAAGAACAGCCCGAGCGCCGTCGTCGCCACGATCGGGATCACGATGATCGGCATGATCGGCCGGACGAACTTCGGCACCTCGACCTTCTTGATCCACAGCACCAGATAGCCGGCGAGGAACCCGGTCACGATCGCCCCGATGAAGCCCGCGCCCGCCTCGGAGTCGTACAGCGAACCGGTGTTGGCGATCCACCCGCCGACCATGCCCGGTACCAGCGCGGGCCGGTCCCCGATCGCGTACGCGATATAGCCGGACAGAATCGGCACCATCAGCTGGAACCCGATGACGCCGATGTTGTTGACGTCCATCCAGAAGGAGTCCTTCGAGATGACCAGACCACCGGACGGATCGGTGTGCCCGCCGAGCGACAGCGAGATCGCGATCAGCAGCCCGCCGACCACGACGAACGGGATCATGTAGCTGACGCCGTTCATCAGCGCCTTGTACCCGACGCTCCGCTCCTTGCCGCCGCCACCGCTGCTGCCGGCGGACGAGGACGTACTGGTCCCGCCCCCACCTCCTCCGTGCACGGGCGCGGTCCGCACCTGCTCGATCAGCCGCTCGGGGTGGTGGATTCCCTCGGCGACGCCGACCGTCACCACCCGCTTCCCGGCGAACCGGCTCAGGTCCACATCCTTGTCCGCGGCGATGATCACGCCGTCCGCGATTCTGACATCGTTGTCAGTGAGTACGTTTTCGGCCCCGATCGAGCCCTGGGTCTCCACCTTGATGTCGACGCCGAGCTGCTCCGCCGCCTGTGAGAGCTTCTCGGCCGCCATGTAGGTGTGGGCAATGCCGGTCGGGCAGGCGGTCACCGCGAGCAGCTTCAACCGCTGCCGCTCGCCACTGCCGCCGCCCGTGGGGGGAAGGCCGGCCGGACTGGTCACGTCGATCTCCTAACGCCTTTGTTGTGGGGGATCGCGATCCGCGAGCTGGTGCACATGGTCCCGATCCCCGGCATCCTGCAACAGACCCCTGCACAGGACCAAAAGTTCGAAAGTCCCGGATTGTCCGGGCTTGTTGGCCCCTGATCCCGGCTCTGCGGACGCTCGGAGTCCGCTTCTTTCTGTCCGGAGGCGGACTGGGGACCGCTGAGCCGATCGGTGTAGATTCGTAACCGAGCCAGACGTCGCTGCTGATGGCGGTCGGGCGGCCCCGTACGGGCCGACCGAGGGAGAGAGGGCCTCCGACGGACTGCGCTGCGCAAGGCACCGGGCATTCGTGTGCCCCGTGGACGCACGTCCTGCCCCGCCGCCGCGCAGACCAGCCCAACCGACCTCGCCCAACCCGAGGAGCAGCTCGCATGACCACTGTCGACAACCGACAGGACTTCAAGGTCGCCGACCTTTCCCTGGCCGACTTCGGTCGCAAGGAGATCACCCTCGCCGAGCACGAGATGCCCGGCCTGATGTCGATCCGCAAGGAGTTCGCCGCATCCCAGCCGCTGGCCGGCGCCCGCATCATGGGCTCGCTGCACATGACCGTGCAGACCGCCGTTCTGATCGAGACCCTGGTCGCCCTGGGCGCCGAGGTCCGCTGGGTGTCCTGCAACATCTTCTCCACCCAGGACCACGCGGCCGCCGCCATCGCCGTCGGCCCGAACGGCACGCCCGACAACCCCCAGGGCATCCCGGTCTTCGCCTGGAAGGGCGAGACGCTGGAGGAGTACTGGTGGTGCACGGAGCAGGCGCTGACCTGGCCGAACACCCCCACCGGCGGCCCGAACATGATCCTGGACGACGGCGGTGACGCCACCATGCTCGTCCACAAGGGCGTCGAGTACGAGAAGGCCGGCAAGGTCCCGTCCCTCGACACCGCCGAGTCCGACGAGCACCGCGTCGTCCTGGGGCTCCTGACCCGGACGATCTCGAACGGCTCGCAGAAGTGGACCCAGGTCGCCTCGGAGATCCGCGGCGTGACCGAGGAGACCACCACCGGCGTCCACCGCCTGTACGAGATGCACCGCGACGGCACCCTCCTGTTCCCGGCGATCAACGTGAACGACGCCGTCACCAAGTCGAAGTTCGACAACAAGTACGGCTGCCGCCACTCCCTGATCGACGGCATCAACCGCGCCACCGACGTCCTCATCGGCGGCAAGACCGCGGTCGTCCTCGGCTACGGCGACGTGGGCAAGGGCTGCGCGGAGTCCCTGCGCGGCCAGGGCGCCCGCGTGATCGTCACCGAGATCGACCCGATCTGCGCACTGCAGGCGGCGATGGACGGCTACCAGGTCACGACGCTCGACGAGGTCGTCGACAAGGCCGACATCTTCATCACCACGACCGGCAACAAGGACATCATCATGGCCTCGGACATGGCCAAGATGAAGCACCAGGCGATCGTGGGCAACATCGGCCACTTCGACAACGAGATCGACATGGCCGGCCTGGCGAAGATCCCGGGCATCGTCAAGGACGAGGTCAAGCCGCAGGTCCACACCTGGAAGTTCCCCGACGGCAAGGTGCTCATCGTCCTCTCCGAGGGCCGCCTGCTGAACCTGGGCAACGCGACCGGCCACCCGTCGTTCGTGATGTCCAACTCGTTCGCGGACCAGACCCTGGCCCAGATCGAGCTGTTCACCAAGCCCGAGGAGTACCCGACCGACGTCTACGTGCTGCCCAAGCACCTCGACGAGAAGGTCGCCCGCCTCCACCTCGACGCGCTCGGCGTGAAGCTCACGACGCTCCGCCCGGAGCAGGCGAGCTACATCGGCGTAGAGGTCGAGGGCCCGTACAAGTCGGACCACTACCGCTACTGAGCAGCCGACCCCGGCGCTCAGCCAACGGTTGTCAGCAGGCCCCCGTCGTCACCGGCGGGGGCCTGCCCCCTACGAGGACCCGAGCCACCATGCCCCGCGGCCGATATTCGCTCCATGACCCGCACGACCACACCCCCCTCGCCGAAGAACACTTCCACTGCGCGCCCGGCCCCTCCGGCTGGCGCTACGTCTCCCAACTGACCGCCCCCTCCGGCGACCCGGCCGGTTCCGTCGACCTCGCACTCGACGACCTCGGCCGCCCCATCCGCCTCGAACTGCACGCCTCGGGCTGGCAGGTCCGCGGCGCCGCCCTCGACGGCGTCACCTGGGTCCGCACCGACCCCACGGGAGCTCACGCCACCGAAGGCAATGTCCGCGCCCACGCCTTCACCGGCACATCCCCCGCGTTCCTCATCGCCACCGCACGTCTGCTGCGCCTCACCCCCGATGCCTCCGCCACGCGTGTACGCCTCGTCGCCTTCACGGACCCGGTGCTCGCCCCGCGCACCCTCGACCAGTCCTGGGCCCTGATCACGAGAGAAACACACGCCACTGACAACGGCCCCCTGACGGTGGAGGAATACCAGGTCACAGCTCTGGACACCGGTGAGCAGCACGCCGTTCACCTCTCCGGCGACGTGATCCTCTCCGCACCCGGCATCGAGCTGGAGGACCTGGAGTCTCCGCCCTCGGCGTTCGCCTGACGAAGGTGCTGGGGGAGCCCGGGAGCTACGCGGGCGGGGCGAAGCCGGTGGCGGGACGCTCGGCGCCGGCATCCTGCGG
>NZ_JAPWHT010000475.1:0-7672 GCF_027270795.1 Streptomyces sp. ActVer | reverse complement strand
CGCCTCCAGGCGCAGATCCTCCGCGTCCGTGGGCAGAAGGTCCCCCGGACCCATGTCCCCGGGCCGGAGCCGCTCGCCCCACGGCACCCACTCGGGGGCCGGCCGTGAGCCTGCCCGACACGCAGGTGCTGGTGCCCGTCGACTCCGGCGGCGAGACGTCGCTGCAAGGGGCGGCGACCCAGGGCATCTCGGGCTCCGGCGCCCAACTTGCCAAGGTGCAGGACCTGGACGTACGCAGCGGCAGCCTGGACCGCGTGGGTGCGGGCCGAATCGCCATCGACAAGACCCTCGCCACCTCGGCGAAGGTCAAGGTCGGCGACAAGCTGCCGCTCCACCTCCCCGACGGCACCGAGGCCCGCCCGGAAGTCGTCGCGGTCTACGGCCGCGGCCTGGGCCTGGCGGCGGTCACCATGGACCGCGCGGCCCTGGCAGGCCACGTCACGTCGACCTTCGACAGCACGCTGCTGGTACGCGGAGGCGACGCCGAGCCGCTGGCCGCACTCGGCGAGGTCACCGACGCCTCGGGCTACGCCGTCGAGCAGAACGTGGACCGCGAACTCGGCGCCTGGGCCAACTACACGATGGCCGCCGTCCTGGGCGGTTTCGCCATCGTCGCCGCCGTCAACACCCTCGTGATGACGGTCCTGGACCGCCGCCGCGAACTGGCCACGCTCCGCCTCGTCGGCTCCACCCGCCGCCAGGTGCTGCGCATGCTCCACTGGGAGAGCCTGCTGGTATCGGTGGCGGGCGTGGCCCTGGGAACGACCATCGCCATGATCACGCTGACCCCCATGATGCGCGGCCTGACGGGCGAGTCCCCACACATACCCCCACTGCTGTACGCCACATTCGCCGCGACCGCGGTATCCCTCGGCCTCCTCGCCGTAACCCTCCCGGCCGGCGCGGCACTCCGCGACCGCGAGGCCTGAGATCTGCCGGTTTCCCAGAAGGAGCCTCCTCCGAGCTGCGTCTCCGCAGCTCGGAGGAGGCTCCTCGCCGTGCGGCGACGCCAGGGTCCGCCCCGGGCAAGGCCGAGCCATCGGCCTTGCCGCCTCCACCCCCTACCGCGGTAGCACCTCCACATTGGCTCCCCGGTATGACGCCCGGCGCGCAGCCGTCCCCGCACTCTTCACCCCGTCGCGGAACCGGACGGACGCGAACCCGTAGTGAGGAGTCCTCAATGCAGCAGAGCAGGACCGGAAGTACAGACACCGGACTGCACACGAGATGGAACGGGCGGCTCATCGGGCTGGTGGTTGTCCTGGCTCTCGTGAACTTCGTGGTCGACTCGGCCATTACCGCGCCACTGCTCGTCCTCCCGGAGATGCTCGACCATTTCGGCACCGACCAGGCGGCATGGCTCAACGCCACCGCGATGCTGGCGGGGGTGATGTGGGCGCCCCTGCTCGGAAAGAGCGCCGACATCTACGGCAAGCGCAGGGTGCTCGTGGTGGCGTTGCTCCTCAGCTGCACGGGCGCCCTCCTGTGTGCCGTGGCCCCCAGCCTCTGGGTGTTCGTGCCGGGGCGCATGCTTCAAGGAGCGTCTCTGGCCGCCGTGTTCCTATCCGTCGCAATCGTTCGAGGTGTCTGCGCACCCCGCATCGCGATGATCGTCGTGGGCATCGTCACCTCCAGCTCCGCGGTGCTCAACATCGCGTCGCGTTTTCTGATCGAGAAACTGGCCACGGAGTTCGGCTTCCAGATCTTGTTCGTCCTGTCGGCCCTTGTCGGGGCCGTGATGGCGATCTGCGTGCGGAAGGTGATTCCCGAATCCCTGGTCAGGACACCGGGCAAGATCGACGTCGCCGGTGCCCTCCTCCTCGGTGGAGGTCTCGCCGGAGTGCTCAGCTACGTCAGCCTTGGCTCGGACCTCGGCTGGCTCGCCGCCGGCCCACTGGCTCTCCTCGTCGGCGGCGTCGCGGCACTGGCCAGGTGGTTCCTGGTCTCGAGCCGGAAGCCCGACCCCCTGATCGACGTCAGGGACCTCGATGGGCCACTGGTGCTCATGCTCCTCGTCGTCTTCCTCGGAGCCGGTTCGTACCAGAGCATGCTTCAGCTCATCCCTCTCATCGGTGACGTCTCGGCGGATCAGCAACTCGGGTACGGACTGGCCGACCAGGGATCTGTCGCACAGTTGCTCGCGGCGCCCGGACTCGGAGTCATGCTCGGAGGTCCGGTTGCCGGATGGCTTGGCGCACGCATCGGACCGGCCTCGACGTTGGCGGGGACAGTCATGCTCGGAATGGTCGTGACCATCGGGATGTTCCTCGGGGCCTCCCAGCTTGCCGTCGCGCTCTGCTGCGCATTCCTGCTGGGTGTGACGGTAGGAGCGCTCGGCACATCTGGCTTCAACATGGCGGGCAGCCTGGCGTCCCCCGAACGCCAGGGCATCGTGTCCAGCCTGGTCATGGTCATGGTGTCGATCGGGTCGGTGGTGCTGGACTTCGTGGGCGCGGCCGTACTCAAGTCGACCGCCGTGGTGGTCGACGGCGAGACGACGAATTCGGCCACAGGCGTGTTCAGCTACATCGCGATCGCTTCCGGCGCGTTCGCGATCGCCGCGGTGCTGGTCGTCATGCTCGTACGAAGCACACGCCGCAGCCGCAACTCGCCGGGGCCCGACCTGGAGCGGGAAGCGGTGTGATCGACCTCAGAAGAGGCCGGCAGAAGCCGAAAGGTTCCTGGCCTACGGGCAAATCCGAGTTGGTCTTCTAATTCCTCATAGCGGACTGGGAGTTGACGAATGAGCACAAGAACCGCATCGAGAGGTACGGTCCTGGTTTCGGGCGCGAGCATCGCGGGTCCGGCCGTGGCGTTCTGGCTGCAGCGGTACGGATTCACGGTGACGGTGGTGGAGAAGTCCACCGGGCTGCGGGGCGGTGGTTACCCGATCGACGTGCGTGGCACGGCGGTTGAGGTGGCTCGCCGGATGGGAATCCTGCCGCAGCTGCAGAAAGCCCATATCGAGTCACGCCGGTTGACCTTCCTCAACGCCGACGGCAGTGCGGCGGCGGTGGTTCATCCGCAGGCGGTGGTCGGCGGCGTCGAGGGACATGACGTCGAGGTGCCTCGCGGGGACTTGGCGGAATTCCTGTACGCGGCCGTCCGTGACGAGGTGGAGTTCGTGTTCGACGACTCCATCGATGCGCTCAAGGAACACGAGCACGGGGTCGACGTCACCTTCCGCAGCGGCGTCCAGCGCAGCTTCGACCTGGTCCTGGGCGCGGACGGACTGCACTCGCGTACCCGGGAGCTCGTATTCGGCCCCGAGCAGCAATTCCACCGCTATCTCGGATACTGCTTCACCATCTTCACCATGCCCAACACGCTGGGACTCTCCCATGAAGCACTCATCTGGAACACCCCCGGAAGGGCCGCGGCGCTCTACGCGGTCAAGGACAGCAACGAGCTGCACGCATTCCTCAACTTCGCTCAACCCGAGCAACCGCACGAGGTCCTCCGCGACTCCGAGGCACAACATGATCTCGTCGCCACCACCTTCGCCGACGACGGATGGGAAATCCCGGCCATGGTCGCCGCCCTGCGCCACGCGAACGATTCGTTCTTCGACACCGTGAGCCAAGTCCACATGCCGTGCTGGTCCAGCGGTCGGGTCGCGTTCCTCGGCGATGCCGCCTACGCCCCGTCGTTCCTGACCGGGCAAGGCTCCAGCCTCGCCCTCGTCGGCGCCTATGTGCTCGCCCGCTCGCTGGCCGCCCATCGCGACCACGCCGAGGCCTTCGCCGCCTACGAACGCGACATCCGCGGATTCGTAGAGCTGAACCAGGCGCAGGTCGGCAAAGGCGGCGCGGCGCTCTTCCCCACCACGGCCGAAGCCCTTGAGAAGCGCAACAAAAGGCTTCGCGGCCTCACCGCTCTGCCACCAAAAGCCGGGCGCCCGGCTCACGCAGCCCTCAAGTTGCCCGAACACATCGAGGACCCTGGCAACTGAATACATCGAGGCCGGGCTTTCAATCGACAGGTCGGCGCATGAGTCGGCGGGATGAGCGATTCCCTTGGTGGGCAGGGCAGTTACAGTCGGCACACCAGGTCCGACATCACCGCAGGCGGCAGCGACGGGTTGGCGGCGGCCCCTTCGACCACCTGCCCGTCGGTGTCGGTGAGGAGTTCCACGATCACCGGTGGCGGGAGTGCGGGATGGCCTGCGGCGATGGGCCTCGCCCGTTTGTCTGCCAGGCAGGCGAGCAGCGCCGGGGCGGTCGCATTCCGATGCCGGGCGACCTCGCGCAGCGCCTTCTGTACCGGTGGTTGGTGTCGGGTCACGTCCTCCAGCAGCGCCGGCGTCGCGTCCGGATTGGCCGCCACCTTGGCGAGGACCCGGGATCCGTGCCGGTCGACCATGGTGCGCAACCGCGCTTCGGAGAGGCCCGGGTGCCCGGCGATGGACTTGACCACCTTCGCGTCAGGGTCGGTGGCCAATGCGTCGCGAATCTCGGCCGGCAGATCGCGTCGTTGGGCCAGGAGCATCCGTACGGCGGGGTTCGGCGACTTGGCCAGTTCCTCAACCTCTCTGGTTGAGGCGGCGGCGATCCGCGGCAGCAGGGTGGCGCCGATCTTGGCGGTGTCGGCCAGGTCGGTGAGCACGTCGAGCGGTACGTGCGGGTTGTGTGCGAGCGCGCGCCGCACTTCGTGGCCGTGGTCGCCGGCCAGGGCGCGGATCAGGGCTTCGTCGATCGCGGGATTCTCGGCGAGGTCGGCTCGTACACCAGGAGTGCCGTCCGCGGCGAGCCGCCCGTACACCTCGGAAGGCAGGTCCGGGCGGGCCGATAGTGCCCGGCGAAGCAGCGTTGACGGATGGTCGGCGAAGCCGATGACGGCCTCGGTCGGTGTGGCAGGGTTGCGCAGAGCCGCATGCTGCATGTCATGCACGGTGGACTCGTGGGAACCGTCGCAGGATGCGCCCGGCAGTAGATCGCAGTCGAGCCTGGCGCATTGAGGATCATGCACGAACGGTGTCTCTTCGCGGTCGCAGACCAGACACCGGCGCGAGGGAGGCAGCCCTTCGCCGGATATCAGCGCCGCCAGTACGGCCGACGGTGTTGCCTCGTTTACCGCGACCGCGCGGCGGACCTCGGCGTGCGGATGCTGCGCAAGCCTGGCTGCCACGTCCGGCGCGGCACACAGCGCGAGCTCCGCGACGACTCGTACGTCCGAGTCCGCGGCAAGTGACTCCACCCCGTCGCACGGGAGTCCGGGACAGGCAGCCAGCTCCTCCCGGTGCGCGACGAGCGGATCTGCCGCGAGCAGGCGCGCCCACTCCGGTCTGCCTACGCCTTCATGGAACAGGGCGAGGGCGGCGCGTGGCTGCGCGGCGGGATCGATGTCGGCAGCGGTCAGCCGGCCCTCGGACGCAAGCCGCCGGGCACTCTCCTCGACGCGCGAGACCAAGGCAATCGCCTGTGCATGGCCGAGGTCCGCGCGACCGGCGAGGTCCGCGGCGATGTCGGTGTCCGCGACCGCGATCAGCCGGTCGACCAACTCGGACGGCAGGGCCGTATTGGCGGCGAGCCCGCACAGGACATGGTTCACGGAGGGCATCCTGCCTGGACCGGGACCGGAGTGGCTCGTGGTTTTCGACGTCGAAGAGTTGCCGGCGGCACCTGAGCACGTCCTGAGCACAGCTTGAAATCGGCTACGAACATGTTCGTCACGAACTTGTTTCTAACGAACATGTTCGTTACTTTGGTGGTGTGACAGAACGACGACGCAGAACACCGACCAGCAGGCGGGAGCGTCCGGCGAAGCCGGCGCTGACCCGTGAAGGGATCATTGCGACCGCAGTCGCCCTGATGCGGGCCGAAGGGCTGGAGAAGGTGACCATGCGGCTCCTGGCGCAGGAGCTGGACACGGGTCCGGCCTCGCTGTATGTGTACGTGGCCAACACCGCCGAACTGCACGCGGCCGTTCTGGACGAGCTGCTCGGCGAGGTCGACCTGGGCCCCGTCGAGGACGAAGGCGACTGGCGCGACAGGCTCGCTGGGGTACTGACCTCCTACTCCGACATGCTCTTCGAGCACCCGGCGCTGGCCCGCTCGGCCCTGACCGCCCGCCCCAACGGCGAGCACTACCTGCGGCTGCTGGAGCGGCTGCTGGCCCTCCTGGACGAGGGCGGCGTACCGCGCACGCAGGCCGCCTGGGGCGTGGACGTGCTGCTGCAGTTCGCCACCGCCACGGCGGCCGAGCAGTCCACCCGCAGACAGGCCCCAGAGGCCGAGGAGGAATGGGACGCCCTGACCCGTGTCATCCACGGTGTCGACGTGAAAACCCACCCCCACGTCCACACCCTGGCGACAAGCCTCCTGACCGGCTCGCCCGAGGACCGCATGACCTGGTGTCTTCAGGCGCTGATCAACGGCATCGCCCACACCCCGACTCCCACCCCCACCGCCACTCCGACACCGGACACCGACTGCGCCGACAGCTGAACCCTCCCCACCGCCTCGACCAGTACAACTCGACCAGTACAAGGAGCAGCCATGACCGACAGCAGTTCCAGCCAGCCCACCCGACACCACCCCGTCGCGATCACCGGAGGCGGCCTCGGCGGTCTCACCCTGGCCCGCGTGCTGCACGTCAGCGGCATCGAGGCGACCGTCTTCGACCTGGAAGGGTCACCCGAGGTCCGCACTCAGGGCGGCATGCTCGACATCCACGAGGACTCCGGCCAGGCCGCGCTGCGCGCCGCAGACCTGTACGACGAATTCCGCAAGCTGATCCATCCCGGCGGCCAAGCGATGCGCCTCGTCGACCCACAGGGCACGGTGCGCCTGACGGAGGAGGACGACGGCAACGGCGACCGTCCCGAAGTGGACCGCGGGCAGCTGCGCGACCTGCTGCTGGATTCGCTTCCGACAGGCACCGTTCGCTGGGGCAAGCGGGCGACCGGCGCCCGGGCGCTGGACCGCGGACGTCACGAGGTGACCTTCGCGGACGGCACGGCGATCACCACAGATCTGCTCGTCGGTGCGGACGGCGCATGGTCGCGCATCCGCCCCCTTGTCTCCGATGCCCTCCCCACCTACACGGGCATCTCCTTCGTCGAGACCGACCTGTTGGAGGCCGCCTCCCGCCACCCGGCCGCCACCGCGCTGGTCGGAGGGGGCTTCTTCATCTGCCTCGGCGACCAGAAGGGCTTCCTCGCCCATAACGAGTCCGACGGCAGCATCCACGTCTACACCGCGGTCAAGGCGGCCGAGGACTGGCTCGACACCATCGACTTCACCGACACGGAAGCAGCGAAGAAGGAAGTCCTCGCCCACTTCGACGGCTGGCACGAAGACCTGCGCGCGCTGGTCGCCGACGCCGACGGCCCCGCGGTACCTCGCCGTATCCACGCCCTGCCTGTCGGCCACCGCTGGGACCACCACGTCGGCCTCACTCTCCTCGGTGACGCCGCGCACCTGATGTCCCCCTTCGCAGGGGAGGGAGCCAATCTGGCCATGCTCGACGGTGCCCGGCTCGGCCGGGCGATCGCCGACCACCCCGGCGACACCGAGTCCGCCCTCACCGCCTACGAACAGGAGCTCTTCCCTCGCAGCGAGGCGTCCGCCGCCGACTCCGCCGCCAGCCTGGAGATGATGTTCGGAGACAACGCCCTGGAGGGCCTGCTCGACCAGTTCGCCTCCCACCCCCACGCCGACAACATACGCTG
>NZ_JAPWHT010000474.1:0-7678 GCF_027270795.1 Streptomyces sp. ActVer | reverse complement strand
CCCGCCTTGGCCACTCGGCCTGCCTTGTCCTTGGCCCCGTACATGAGCCGTCGCAGCACCGCCTCGGCCGGGCCCCGGCGCCCCGCGCGCTCCAGGGCGTACGCCCCCGCCACCGTGAGCAGCCAGACGCCGGCCGCGAAGAGCGCCATGGTCCAGCTGGACAGGGGCTCGCCGAGGCCGAGCCCCCAGGCGGCCAGCACCGGCGCGAAGAGCAGCGAGTGTGCGAGGTAGCAGGACAGGGACCGCTTGCCGACCGCCGACACCGCCGTGACGACCGTGGCACCCGCGCCCACACCCGCGCCCGCACTCATACCTGCGCCCGCGCTCGCAGCACCCGTACCCGCATCAGTACGCGCCTCCGCCCCCGCGCGCGCCTCCCGGCCGCTCCACCAGTGCACGAAGAGCGCGACGGCCGCCACGTAACCGAGTCCTGCGGCGTTGCCGGTGACGTCCCGGAGCAGCGTGAGCGCGCCCTCCTCGCTCTGCGCGTCGGCCGGTACGTCCAGGGCGCCGACGTGGGCGAGCGCGGCGGGCAGCGCGCCGAGCCAGCCGACCGTGATGCCGATGACGGCCGTGCGGCGCAACAGGGTCCGATGGCGTCCGGGCTCCTCCAGGACGCGGCGCCGGGCCGCCCAGAAGCCGAGCAGGAAGACGACGTATCCGCCGCCGACCAGTGCCAGCGCGGAGGCCAGGAACGTGACGAACAGGCCGGTCTCCAGCCGGGTCTGAGCCGCCGTGAGCCAGTTCCCCTCCTGTGCGGCGTACGCCAGGAAGCCCGGCTCCGCGCCCGCGTCCCCGAGCGTGCCCAACTCGCCCCGGAGCAGGGCCGATACGACGGGCTGGGCCGCGAAGAACACGAGCAGTACGGCGCCGACGCAGATCCACCGCTTCAGCGCACGCTCGCTCCGCCGCAGGAAGACCAGGCCGAGGACGAGGCTCAGCACTCCGTAGTAGCCGACGATGTCGCCCGCCATCAGCAGGGTGGAGTGCAGGAGCCCGATGACGATCAGCCACAGACTGCGCCTGCGCAGGATCCTGGCGGCGCCCCCCTCGGAGTTGCCGGCGGCGGTCTGCCGGAGGAAGAGCTGCATCATCCCGTAGCCGAAGAGGAACGCGAAGAGCGGATAGACCCGCAGGTCCAGCACGATGATCATGGTGAACTGCACGGCGTGGTCGAGCCATGAACCGTCCGCGGGCTGCCAGCCCGAGGGGCCGCGTCGGGCCGCCCAGAGGTGGAAGGCGGTGTTGGACAGAACGATGAGCAACAGCATGATCCCGCGTGCGAGGTCGGGTGCGAGCGCCCGCTCCTCGGCCCGCACACCCCCGCGCCGCACCGGCGTCTCTTCGCTCGTGGTCGTCATGCCCTCAAGCTAGGAAGGGCCTGACCTGGGCGATATCGGTCGGCGGTCCAGCACCGACCGACCAAGGATGGCGGAGGTCCGGCGGCGAACAACCAAGGGATGACACCGAGCCGGGGGACCGCGACCAAAGTCGCCGCCGAGCACTCCCTCGGTCGGAAGCCCGGTCATCAGCCGGGCCAGGAACCCCGGCCGGAAGTCCGCTCGGAGACTCAGGCAGGCCCCGCCCCCGCCCGCCACAGCTGCTCCGTCCGTCCCGTGTCCGGGGCCAGGTCCAGGCCGTCGTCGCCGTACGGCGTCAGCGCGTGGTCCGGCGCGACGGCCGGGCGGATCACGCCGTCGGCGCTCACCGCGAACCGCAGGTTCACGGCGTTGCGGCCGTCGAGCGAGTCGCACTCCCAGATGCCCACGCCGTCGTCGGTCGCGCCGCGGCTGTCCAGACAGAAGTCGGGGTCCGCGTACGACTGCAGCGCACCCCGGTCGGTGTCGACGCGCCAGCGCTGGGTGCCGGACGAGGAGCAGGGGGCCGTGATGACGTCCGTGCCCTTCTCCATGTCACCGTCCCGGATGTCCAGGCAGCGGCCGGTGGAGCGGTTCACGACCTGGGCGTAACTGCCGTTCGGCGGCGGCGGCGCCGGGGCGGACGGCGGGCCGGACGTCGGGTGGGACGGGCTCGGCGACGCCGGCTTCGACGGGCGTGAACTCCTCGTCGGGGACGGGGAGTCGGTGCTGTCCGTGGGGGAGGCGGAGGGCGCCGTCGGAACCGTGGCCGTCACGGTGACCGCCGGCGGGGGCACCGGAGTGCTCGCGCTTCCCGCCGTGTCGGGCCCTGAGCCGCCCGAGGAGGGGAGGAAGAGCAGCAGCGGGGCCAGGGCGACCCCGAGCGCCGCGGAGGCCAGGACGAGGCGACGGGAGGGCGGCCAGGCGGCCAGGGGGCCCCAAGTGGCCGACTCCGTCTGTGCGGTGGCGCGCGAGCGGGCCGCCGCGCCCGTGCCGTACGCCGTGCCGCCCCACGGCAGCAGGCCCTCGGCCAGACCCGTGTGCGGGTCGTCCCGCAGCGCGGACAACTCCTCGTACGCGGTGGCGCAGTGCGCGCACTCGGCCATGTGGGCGCGCAGATCGGTGCTGTGGCGTGGGCTGTCGGGGCGTACCGACTCCTCGATCAGCCGGCGGAAGTCCTGGCAGCGCGGATCGCCGGAGGCGGCGAGATGGCTCTTCAGGAAGGACGCGCGAAGTGCCTGGAGCGCGGGTTCCGTTCCGTACGTCACGTCCTCGCGGGTGAGCCCGAGCAGACCTGCCGTGTTCTCCTCGGGCTCCCGCTCCACGATCCCGTACCAGGCGAGGCCCTGGACCCGGGAGGGGAGCGACCGGAACGCGTCGAGCAGCGGCGGTGTCGGGCCCTCGGGACCGGACGCGCGCAGTCGCGCGAGGAGTCCGGGGTCGAGGCGGCCGGCCCGTTCGTCCCCGGTCCAGGTGACGGCCACCTGCCCTGCCAGCAGCAGGAGTTGGTGCCGCCAGGCGCCGCCCGGGTCGGAGCCGCGCGCGGTCTCCTGGGCCGCGAGGGCGAACGCCCGGTCCGTCAGCTGGCGCGCCGCGGAGTCGGCGGTGGTGCACAGACGGGCGTACGCGAGGACCGACGGCCGGTGGCGCACGCGCAGTTCGCGCAGTGCCGCGTACGCGGTCTTGGTGTCCGCGCGCAGCAGCTCGGTGAGCCGCGCGTCGGCCGCACCCGCGTGCACGCCGCCCCCGCCCCCGTTCCCGGCATCACCGCCGGTCCCCTGCCCCTCGCCCCGAACCATCCACGTGCCTCCCTGCACCCCCGCGCCTCATCCGCCGGACAACTGACCTACCAGCCAGTTTGGCGGGTGACCATAGTGATGGAAGGTGAACAGTGAAGAAAGGGGTTCCCGTGGGTAACTCGGGGGATCCGAGGGCGCGGACCCGCGTGCGACGGGGCCATGTGTCCGGGCGATCCGAAGGTGCGGCCCGCGCGATCCGCCGACAACGCGCTCGGGGCCGGGCCGGATGATCCGGCCCGGCCCCGAGCGCACACCTGCGCGCCCTGTGTGCCGGTACGACCACACACCTCGTGCGGTGGTGCGGTGGCGACGGTGACCGTCACTCCTCGACGGTCAGTCCCCTCCGCAGCCGCACCAGCGTCCGCGAGAGCAGCCGCGAGACGTGCATCTGCGAGATACCGAGTTCGTCACCGATCTCTGACTGCGTCATGTTGGCGACGAACCGAAGGGACAGGATCTGCCGGTCGCGCGGCGGGAGTTCGGCGATCAGCGGCTTCAACGACTCGACGTACTCGATGCCTTCGAGTCCGTGGTCCTCGTAGCCGATCCGGTCGGCCAGCGCGCCCTCGGAGTCGTCCTCCTCGGGCTGGGCGTCGAGTGAGCTGGCCGTGTAGGCGTTGGACGCCGCCATGCCCTCGACGACCTCGTCGTTCGACAGGCCCAGACGCTCCGCCAGCTCTCCCACCGTCGGAGCGCGGTCCAGTTGCTGCGCGAGTTCGTCGCCCGCCTTGGCCAGGTCGAGGCGGAGTTCCTGCAGTCGGCGCGGTACCCGCACGGACCACGAGGTGTCGCGGAAGAAGCGCTTGATCTCGCCGACGATCGTCGGCATCGCGAAGGTCGGGAACTCGACGCCACGGCTGAGCTCGAACCGGTCGATCGCCTTGATCAGGCCGATGGTGCCGACCTGGATGATGTCCTCCATCGGCTCACTGCGGGAGCGGAACCGGGAGGCGGCGAACTTCACCAGGGCGAGATTGAGTTCGACCAGGGTGTTGCGTACGTACGAGTACTCGTGGGTGCCTTCTTCCAGCGACTCCAGCCGCTCGAAGAGGGTCTTGGACAGGGCCCGTGCGTCCACTGGCCCGACCTCGTCGAAAGGCGGGATCTCCGGAAGTCCGGCGAGGCCGACGTTCTCGTCGGCGGACTCGTCTTCCAGTCGTTCCAGAGGGGGTGTCGACGTCGCCCTCTGGGGCTGCGATGCGTCGAGCCGGGGTGACATGGTGTCCTCCATCGTTCTCGGCATATGGCTGCCGATGCCAATACGTGCACTGCGGTGTGCGGCGCCTCCAAAGCCGGCCGTGTCGAAAACTGTCTCTACTAGCCCTACCCGCTTTCGCGACTCTCTCGCAAGTGTGTTTCATGTTGAAATGTCCGTTTCTTGGCGGTTGTTCGGGTGTTGAAGAGTGCAGGGAAGGCGTAGGGTTCGAGGGCGTATCAACAGCCACGACGGTCGGAAGAGAGACACGGCATGGACCGCGGGACGGTCGGCAGCGCACAGTCGGGCCGGCTTCTGGTCGAGGTGCGGGAAGAGGGCGCTAGCGCCGTTGTGACCCCGGCCGGTGAGTTGGATCACCATACGGCGGATCTACTGCGCGAACCGATCGAGGAATGCCTCGACCGAGGGTTCGCGCGCCTCGTCGTGGACTGCTCGCGGTTGGAGTTCTGCGACTCCACGGGGCTGAACGTGCTGCTCGGTGCCCGGCTGAAGGCCGAGGCCGCGGGCGGCGGGGTCCATCTGGCGGGCATGCTGCCGGTGGTGTCCCGGGTCTTCGAGATCACCGGGGCGGAAGCCGTCTTCACCCTCCACGACACACTCGAAGAGGCTCTGAGCCAGCCCGGGGCCGACGGGTCCGAGGCCGGGAAACCCGAGCCCGACCCGGGCGACCAGTCGCCCTGAGGCGCTCCCGTGAGGCAAAGTTATGCCTCGGTTGTGTCCGTGTGATCAGCGCGTTACCAGAGTCACAGCATCCATGCCGAATAAGTGGGTGTTCTGACGGTTCGGTCGGGCAGGAGACATCCTGAATATGTCAACAGACCGAACGGCAAGCGCGCGGCAGTCCCCGGACGACTCCCGGATCCGGAGTGTCCCTGAGCTTTCCGAATGTCCTGAATGTGCTGAGTGCTGAGTCTTGAATCGTGAACTGGTGAATCGGTGAGGTGAAGCGCTGATGAGCACCACCCGGCCTTACCCGCCGGGCGACCGCGGCCCGGAACCGGGCGACGGCGGCGCTTCCGGGACGCCTCCGGGCGGCACGCCCGTCGTGCGTCGTGCCCGTCGGCTGAACTTCGACGGCGCGAGCGGGGTCGTCCCGCTCGCCCGCGACTTCGCTCGTCAGGCGTTGTACGAGTGGGGCTGGCTGCCGGCGGCCACCGCCGACCAGCGGGCCGCGGCCGAGGACGTCCTGCTGGTCGTCTCCGAGCTGGTCACGAATGCCTGTCTGCATGCCGAGGGGCCGGACGAGCTCCTGATCGCCTGCGAGAACAAGGTGCTCCGCATCGAGGTCTCCGACCGGGGGGCGGGTCAGCCCGCGCCGCGCACGCCGCACCGGGCCGGGCGGCCCGGTGGCCACGGGATGTTCATCGTGCAGCGGCTGTGTCTGGACTGGGGTGTGATCCGTTCGGCCGGGGTTGCGGGCAAGACGGTCTGGGCGGAGCTCGGGGCGCCGGCCTAACGCTCGGCCTGGTTTGGCGGGTTGGCGTGCCTGTGGGTTTCCTGCCCGCGGGTGCGTTGTGGCTGGGCGCGCCCCGCGGCGGAGCCGCACATGTCACCGCCCCGCGCCCCTTGGGGCTCGGTCGAGCCGCAGTCTGACATCGCCGGGCCTGCTCAGGGTCGATCTGATGGCCCCTCTGGGGGTTACCCGCGGTTCGGTTTTTCCCCTTCCCTCACTTGATGCGCGTCGGATCCCCACGGATCCGGCGCGCACTTTGTCTTCCCTCGGCAAGGCGCCGGGCGTACCTTGACGGCCGATCTGATGTGCCGTCAGGAACGCCATCAGGAAAGCCTTCAGGAATGAGGGGACCGTGTCATACCGGATGTACCCGAAACGAACCGCCGCGCTCGCGTCCGCCGCGGCCCTGGCCGGCTCGGCGGTGCTGATGGCCGCCCCCGCTGCCCGGGCCGACGTGGTGGACGTCAACTACCAGTGCAAGACACCCATCGGTGACAAGTCCGCCGTCTCGCCCATCGACATCAAGGGCGTCAAGAGCGGCAGCGGCTACCAGATCACCATGACCTTCGAGAAGGGCGTCTCGTCCAGCCCCGTCGACCTGGGCAAGGGCGCGATGAACCCGAGCGCGGTCATCAAGCTGGGCGGCGCCGAGACCGGCACGCTGGCGGTCAAGGGGCCCGCCAACCCGGCGACCGTGCCCGCCAACACGCCGATCAAGATCACTGACCTCACGGGTACGTACACCCCGAAGAAGACCGGCAAGGTCACCTTCACGCCGGGTGTGCTGACCATCAAGGCCCTCGGTACGACGACCACGTGCACGCCCTCCAACGGTCCGAAGGTCTCGCTGACCCTGGACGTCACGGCGGCCGGCGGCGGGACGACGGGGACGACGGGCTCCTCGCAGGACGCCCCCGCGGGCGGCGAGGAACTCCCGCAGACCGGCCCCGAGGACTCCGCGATCGCCCTCGGCACGCTCGGCGGCACGGTGCTGCTGGCGGGCGCGGCCGGAGTGCTGTGGCTGACCCGCAGGAACCAGGCCCACCGCTGACCCGCACGTCTCGTACGACCCGCACGGCCTGTACGTCTCGCACGACCCGTACGCCATCCGGAGCCGCCGATGCCGTTCGTACCGCCCGCCGCCCGTGTTCTCTGTCTCGCCGCCGTCGTACTTCTGGCCGTCGCTCCCACCGCCGCGGCCGACGGCGGCTGGTCCGTCGTGCCGTCGGCCGGCGGGCGGGACTCACGGCCGTACTTCTACGCGGAGGGCGCGCCCGGCACGGTTCTGCAGGACACGGTGTCGGTACTGAACCCGGGCGGGAAGCCGCTCACCGTACGGCTCCGGGGTGCGGACGCCGACAACACGAGGAGCGGCGGATTCTCCGTGCGGACCAGGGCGACGGACACCGGTGCCTGGATCACCTTCGCCGAGCGGACGGTGCGGATCCCGGCCCGTACCCGCGCCGACGTGCCGTCCACCGTGAGCGTCCCGGCGGGCGCCACGCCCGGCGACCACCCCGGCGCGATCGTCGCGAGCGCCGCCGGCCGGACCGCGGCCGTACGCGTCCATCTGCGGGTCGAGGGCCCGACCCTCTCCGCGCTCACCGTCGAGCAGGTACGGGTCAACGGCGGGCGCATCTCGTACGAACTGGTCAACCGCGGCACCACCGTGCTGACCCCGAAACTCGCCGTACGCGCCGAGGGGCTCTTCGGCGAGGTGCTCGACCGGGCCCCGCGCACCCTGCCCGTCGAACTGCTCCCCGGCCGCCGCGTCGCGCTCACCGAACCCTGGCCCGACCGGCCCGCGTTCGACTCCGTCGACGTCGAGGTGGCGGTCACGGCGGCGGGCGGG
>NZ_JAPWHT010000473.1:0-7698 GCF_027270795.1 Streptomyces sp. ActVer | reverse complement strand
GGGCGGCGCAGGACGACGACCGGGACGCCGGTGGCCGCCGCGGCCCGTGCCGCGTTCTCGGTGATGCCCGTCGCGAAGGGGTGCGTGGCGTCGACGACGGCGTCCACGTGCTCGGCGCGCAGCCACTGCGCGAGGCCCTCCGCCCCGCCGAACCCCCCGACGCGTACGTCCCCGTCCAGGGCTCCCGGCCGGGACACGCGCCCCGCGAGCGACGTGGTCACGCGCACGCCGGGGCGGGCAGCGAGCGACGCGGCCAGTTCACGCGCCTCGGTGGTCCCGCCGAGGACCAGGACATGGGGGGACATGGCATCGAGCGTACGGGGCGGACTCCCTCGCCCGATCCGCCCGTCCGTCCTCCGGCCCGGCCGCTGTCAGCCCAGGGCCCGGTCCAGGTTGAACGCCGCGCTGATCAGGGAGAGATGGGTGAATGCCTGCGGGAAGTTGCCCTGCTGTTCGCCGGTGTGGCTGATCTCCTCGGCGTACAGGCCTAGGTGGTTGGCGTAGGTGAGCATCTTCTCGAAGGCCAGCCGCGCCTCGTCGAGCCGTCCGGCCCGGGTCAGGGCCTCGACGTACCAGAAGGAGCAGATCGAGAAGGTGCCCTCCTCGCCGCGCAGGCCGTCGGGGCTCGCGTTCGGGTCGTAGCGGTAGACCAGCGAGTCCGAGACCAGGTCCTCGGTGAGCGCGTCGAGGGTGGAGAGCCACTTCGGGTCGGTCGGCGAGATGAACTTGGCGAGGGGCATCATCAGCACCGCGGCGTCGAGGACGTCGTCGTCCTCGTGCTGGACGAACGCCTGGCGCGTCGGTGACCAGCAGCGTTTCATGATCCGCCGGTAGATCGTGTCGCGGGCCCCGCGCCAGCGCACGATGTCCGCGGGCAGGCCCCGGCGGGTGGCCAGCCTGATGGCCCGCTCGATCGCCACCCAGCACATGAGCCGGGAGTAGAGGAAGTTCTTGCGGCCGCCGCGGGTCTCCCAGACGCCCTCGTCGGGCTGGTCCCAGTGTTCGCAGACCCATTCGACGAGTCCGCAGATGTCGTCCCACTGGTCGCTGGAGATCGGCTGGGCCCACTTGTCGTAGAGGTAGACAGAGTCGATGAGCGCTCCGTAGATGTCGAGCTGGAGCTGGTCGGACGCCGCGTTGCCGACCCGGACGGGGGCTGAGCCCTGGTATCCCTCCAGGTGGGGAAGCTCCCGCTCGGGCAGGTCGGTGCGGCCGTCGATGCCGTACATGATCTGCACCGGGCCCCCGGGGTGGCCGTCGCCCGGGGTGATGTACTTGGCCGCGAAGGCCATGAACGACTCGGCCTCGGTGGTGAAACCCAGCCTCAGCAGCGCGTACACGCAGAAGGCGGCGTCGCGCACCCACACGTACCGGTAGTCCCAGTTGCGCTCGCCGCCGAGCTGTTCGGGCAGGCTGGTCGTGGCCGCGGCCACGATCGCGCCGGTCGGCGCGTAGGTGAGCAGCTTGAGGGTGAGTGCGGAGCGGTGCACCATCTCCCGCCACCGGCCGCGGTACTGGGAGGCGGTCAGCCAGTGCCGCCAGAAGGCCACCGTGGCGGCGAACAGTTGCTCGGCCTCGGCGCGCGGGCAGCGGCGGGGCGCGATGTCGCCGCTGACCTGGTCGAGGGCGAACACCGCGGACTCGCCCTCCTGGAGCTTGAAGTCCACTCGCGCGTCGAGCCCGTCGCATTCGAGCGGCTCCGTGGCGGTCAGCGCGAGGGACAGACCCGCCGACTCGAAGATCACCATGTCGTCGTGCGACCGTGCGGTGTGCGGCTGGGCTCCGTACTCGAACCGGGGGGACACCCGCGCGCGGAAGGGGATCGAACCGCGTACGCACAGGACACGGCGGATGAGCCGGTGCCGGTCCGCCTCGGTCTCGTCGCCGTCCACCGGCATGAAGTCCTGGATCTCACCCACCCCGTCCTCGGTGAAGAAGCGGGTGACCAGGACGTTGGTGTCGGGGAAGTAGAACTGCTTGGTCCGGGCCGGCACGGCGGCCGCCAGCTCGAAGGAGCCGCCCCGGTCGGCGTCGAGGATCGAGGCGAAGACGCTGGGGGCGTCGAAGGACGGACAGCAGTACCAGTCGATCGTGCCGTTCGTGCCCACCAGGGCCACGCTGCGCAGATCGCCGATCAGACCGTGCTCGGCGATCGGCAGATAGCGGGCGGATTCCGCTGGATCCTCGTGACCGGACGCCTCGGACATGACCGCAGCCTCCCTGCCCCGGGAACACACTGTTGACGCGTCCCAGCCTAGGCGCTCCGCTGGATTTGCGGTTGGTTTTGGTCCGCGGTTCGTTTTGGTCCGCAGTTGGTTTTGTGCGAGCCGGTGGGGGCTGGTCGCGCCCCGCGGCGGAGCCGCAGATCGATACAGCCCCGCGCCCCCTACGGGGCTCGGGGATGCGGCATCAGCGCAGGAGCAGCTGTGCTCCGCCCACCACCGTCGCCGCGATCACCAGCTGTTCGAAGAGTCGCTGATTGATCCGGTTCACGGCCCATTTCCCGATGAACGCCCCCGGTACGACGAAGGCGGCGAGGGCCGCGTCCAGCAGCAGCGAGTTGCCGTCGACGAGGCCGAGGCCGACGCTGAAGGGGACCTTGGAGACGTTGACGATCAGGAAGAAGAAGGCGGAGGTCCCCAGGAAGCCGAGCTTCCGGAAGCCCGCGGAGAGCAGGTACATCGACATCACCGGGCCGCCCGCGTTGGCGACCATCGTGGTGAAGCCGCCCAGCACGCCGTACGAACGGGCCTTGATGCGGCCGGTGCGCGTGGCCAGGGAGTCGGGTTCCTCCTCCGCCTCGGTCCTGCGGCGGCGCCAGATGGTGACCCCGGCCATCAGCAGCAGGATCGCGCCGATCGACGTCCGTACGACCTGGTCGTCGGCCCACATCAGGAACACCGTGCCGACGATCACTCCCGCGGCGACCGCCGGGAACAGTTTCCACAGCGTCGGCCAGTGCGCGTGCCGCCGGTAGGTGAGCACGGCGAGCACGTCGCCGACGATGAGGATCGGCAGCAGGACTCCGGTCGACGCCCGGGCGGGCAGCACGGCCGCGAAGATGGCGAGACTGACGGTGTTGGCTCCGCTGACCGCTGTCTTGGAGAAGCCGACGAGCAGGGCCGCGGCGGCGAGTGCGGCGAACTCCCACAGGGATATGTGCCAGAGCGTCATCGTGTTCATGCGGAGACCGATGCTATGCCCACGTATCCGGTCGCGTCAGGACCGTCTCGACAGGTGGCCCCTGCCGCCGACACCGGCCGCGCGCTATGGACCGCTCCCCCGCCCCCTGGAAAGATCGTCCTCGACCCTTCGCCGACGCCGATGGAGGACATATGGCCGACTCCCGCGAGCACACCCTCACGGGCACCCGGGGCACGATCACCGCACGCGAGTGGCCACGGGAGCGGCCGCGGTACGTGGCGTTGCTGGTGCACGGCTACGGGGAGCACATCGGCCGGTACGAGTACGTGGCCGACGTGCTGCACGGGCACGGCGCAGCCGTGTTCGGCCCCGACCACATGGGGCACGGGAGGTCGGCGGGCGAGCGCGTGCTGGTCGAGGACTTCGAGGACCTGGTGAGCGACGTCCACGCGGTGGAGCGGCTGGCCCGGGCCGCCCATCCGGACGTACCGGTCGTGCTGATCGGCCACTCCATGGGCGGCCTCATCGCCGCGCGACACGCCCAGCGGTACGGGGACGGGCTCGCCGCGCTCGTCCTCTCCGGGCCGGTCATCGGCAGCTGGGACCTGCTGCCCCAGCTGCTGGCGCTCGATCCACTGCCCGACATCCCCATCGACCCGACGACGCTCTCGCGCGACCCGTCGGTCGGTGCGGCGTACGCGGCGGATCCGCTGGTCTGGCACGGGCCGTTCAAGCGCCCCACGTTGGAAGCGTTCGTACGCACTCTGGAGACCATCGCCAAGAGCGGTGACGTGGGTGCGCTGCCGCTGCTGTGGCTGCACGGGGACGACGACCGGATCGTGCCGCTGCCCGCCAGCCGCGCGGGCATCGAGGAGCTGCGCGGCGCCGACTGGTCCGAGCGTGTGTACGCGGGAGCTCAGCACGAGGTGTTCAACGAGACGAACAAGGACACGGTCCTCGCGGACGTGACCGCCTTCGTGGACCGGGCCCTCGCCGACTGAGGGCCGACGGGCCCCGCGTCATCGAAATCGGGTGTTTTCGCTGATCCGCCGTGGGCACCCGGCCTCGCATGGAGTGGTTGCGGCGAGCGGCCTGCGCGGAGGAGGACCCAGAACTGTTCTTCCCCGTGGGCTCGGTCGGCCCCGCACGGCACGACATCGCCGCCGCCAAGCGCGTCTGCGCCCGTTGTCCGGTGGCCGGCCAGTGCCTCGCGTGGGCGCTCTCCACCGGACAGACCTCCGGTGTGTGGGGCGGCACGGGCGAGGAAGAGCGCGCCGCACTGCTCCGCATGGTCCGCCGCCGGAAAACGTCACAAACATCGCAAACGCCAAGGAGAAGTGCACCATGACCGTGGTGAAGAGCACCCTGTCCGAGTCTGCTCGTCAGGTCGTCGGGGAGGCCCTGCAGGGCACTCTGGTGGATCTGCTCGGGCTCTCGCTCATCGGCAAGCAGGCCCACTGGAACATCGTGGGCCCGCGGTTCCGCTCGATCCATCTGCAGCTCGACGAGGTCGTCGACACGGCCCGTACGTACGCCGACACCGTGGCCGAGCGCGCGGCGACGCTCGGCGTGCCGCCCGACGGCCGCCCCGAGACGGTCGCGACGACGGCCGCCCCGCAGGGCCCGAAGGAGGGCTGGGTCCAGGACACCGAGGTCGTCGGCGTGCTCGTCGAGGCGCTGGAGACGACAATAGGACTCCTGCGGGAGCGGATCACCGCGACCGCCGAGCCCGACCCCGTCACGCAGGACCTGCTGATCGGTCTGACGGCGGAGCTGGAGAAGCACCGCTGGATGTTCCAGGCCGAGGACTGGCCGCGGCGCGCCTGAGGTCCCCGCAGGCGGGCGCGGCGCTGTGAGAAGCGCACGCAGGACACGCACAGGCCACGCAGGCCAAGCAGGCAGGGGCAAGCGCACGACCGAAAGGGGAAGGGGTACGTCATGACCGACGCCCTCGAACTCGACGCGCTGTGGGACGAGTTCCACCGCGCGGTGAACATGACCTCGCAGGAGCTGGCCGCGTGGCTGCGGGTGAGCGACGCCTCCGAGGAGACGGAACCGCTGCCGGAGCACGCGGGTTCGCCCACCGGTGAGCATGTGCTGGCCATCCTCCAGAAGCGCCGCACCGACCTCACCGACGACGACCTCGACGTGATGTACGAGGTCGTGGACACCGTCACCGCCGAGACGGACCGGGAGGGCGAACCGTTGGCCGGTCCCGGCGCCGAGGAGACACAGCGCCGGCATCGGCTGATGGCGTTGGGCCACGACCCGCTCAAGCCGCCCTCCTAGAGCGGCGGGCCTCCCCTCCCAGGCTCCCTCTCGCGGGGCCCGGGAAAGGCATTCGAAGATCCGGTGACCGGTGGCACACTGCTCGCACACATCGATGAGCAGAGGAGCGCCGCATGCCGGGGACAGAGCCTTCCGCGCAACGGATCGACACCAGCAGGCCGCATCCCGCGCGGGTGTACGACTGGCTCATCGGCGGCAAGGACAACTACCCGGTCGACGAGCAACTCGGCCTTCAGATGCTGGCGTTGGAGCCGCACGCCAGGCACTCCGCGCTCAACAACCGCTGGTTCATGCACCGTGCCACGCGGTGGCTGGTCCAGGAGGCGGGCATCCGTCAGTTCCTCGACATCGGTGCGGGGATCCCGACGGAGCCCAACCTCCACCAGATAGCGCAGGCCGGGGCGCCCGACGCGCGGATCGTGTACGTCGACAACGACCCCATCGTGCTGGCCCATGCCGCGGCGCTGCTGCACGCCACTCCCGAGGGGGTGACGGAGTACATCCAGGCGGATGTGCGCGACACGGGCAAGATCCTGGAACAGGCGAGGGCCGTCCTCGACTTCGACCGGCCCGTCGCGCTGTCGCTGATCGCGCTGCTGCACTTCGTCGCCGACGAGGACGGGGCGTACGACCTGGTGGGCAGTCTGGTCGAGGCGCTGCCGGCCGGGAGTTGCCTCGTGCTGTCGATGATCACCGGGGACTACGACCCGGAGAACATGGACCGGGCTGTGCGGTCGTACGCGGCGGGCGGCGTCACGCTCGTGGCCCGTTCGCACGCCGAAGTGACCCGTTTCTTCACGGGACTTGAACTGGTCGAACCCGGGGTGGTCCCCCTGCCGGAATGGCATCCGGAACTCGCGGCGGGCGAGCAGCTCAGGGGCGAGGCGCCGGTGCCGCTGTACGCGGGTGTGGGGTTCAAGGCCTCCTGAGACCTCCCGTGCCGGGGCCACGCTCGCTCATCGAAGCAGCCACCCTCCGTCCACGCCGAGGTTGACGCCGTTGACGGCTTCGTTGCGCAGCAGGAAGTCCACCGCGTCCACGACGTCCCGCATGCGCGCGAGCCGGCCCGTGGGCGTCTGGGCGCGGTAGTTCTCCAGCACCTCCGGGGGCTTGCCCGCCCAGAAGGGGCTGTCACCGACGATGCCCGGGTGGACGGCGTTGACGCGGATCGGGGCGAGTTCGCTCGCGAGGGTGCGTACCAGGCCCGTGACGCCCGCGTTCACCGTGGCGACGGTCGTGGCGCCCGGGTAGGGCCGTTCCTTGGCCTGCCCGCCGAAGATCACGACGGCGCTCTCCCCGGTCATCCGGGGCAGCAGCGTGTGGACGACCTCGGTGTAGCCGACGAGCTTGAGGGTGACCAGGTGCAGCGCGGCGTCGATGTCGTAGTCGGTGACGGTGTTCTGGTCGCGGGAGATGCCCGCGAGGACGAGGTGGTCGACGCGCTCGACGCCCGCCAGGGCGCCCGCGATCTCGCGGGGCCGGGACAGGTCCAGGGCAAGCCCGTGCGCGCCGATCTCCTTGGCGGCCGTGTCGGCGCGGTGGGCGTCGCGGCCGGTGAGTACGACCTCGTCGCCCCGTTCCACACGGGCGCGGGCGAACTCGCGGCCGATGCCGGCCGTACCCCCGATGACGACAACACTGCTCATGGCCTCTCCCCCGGCACGTCACGGCTCACGGCTTCTTCTCCCCTTCTTCCGCCCCCAGCACGTCGCGCAGATGGTCCCAGTCGCGGGCGAACCGGTAGGAGTGGCGGGACGGCGGCTGGGGTGCCTGTGTCTCCAGCCAACGCACCGGTCCCGTACCGGCGTTGGTGAAGCTGTGGACGCAACCGGCGCCCGCCCAGGCGGCGTCACCCACGCCGAGGCGGTACTGCTCGCCGTCGAAGGCGGCGTCCACGGTTCCCTCGACGATGAGATAGGTCTCCTCGAAGGGGTGGTCGTGCGCGCCCGCGACGCCGTCGGCCGCGTACTGCACGATGAACATCGTCGAGGCCACCGCGCCCAGTTCGGCGTCCACCATCATCTTCACGGTGATCCCGCTGTAGACGAGCAGCGCGGTGCGCATACTGGCCGACACGGCGAGGAGGTCCTGGGACTGTTTGCCGGGGTCCATCTGGGCGGCCTCGAAGTGGCCGAACGAGCGGGTGCGCGGGTCGCGGACGTCGATCCGGACCGGTGCGCGGAACGACTCGCGGTCCGGCAGCGCGGGCACCGCCCGGGTGTCGTGTCCGTAGCGCGCCCTCGGCACCGGCGCGCCCCTCCGGCT
>NZ_JAPWHT010000472.1:0-7729 GCF_027270795.1 Streptomyces sp. ActVer | reverse complement strand
GGTGGGGCTGCGGGTCGAAGGACGCGACCGGCTCGTGGCGCAGCCTGCGCGCGTAGTCGGCCTCGGCGGCCAGGGCGTCGGCGAGCGCGTCGCGCTGGGCGCCCCAGCGTCGTACGGGGAAGAGGATGATCAGCGCGGCCTGCACCAGGCCGCCCACGATCATCATCGCGGCGTGGCCCGCGGCCTGGGCGACGGAGGTCGGCAGGGTGACCGTCACCAGCATGATCGCCACGTTCGAGGAGGCGATCAGGCCGATGGTCGGGCCCGCGGCCCAGCTCATCCCGGCGGCGAAGGTCCACACCACCAGCAGCGCGAGGAAGAGCGGCTCCTTGGAGATGGTGAGGTAACCGAGGAACGTGGACACGGCGAGGCTCGTACCGGAGGCGATGGCCAGTTCGGGGCGGGGACGCCAGCTTCGCTGGAAGGTCGCGATCGCCGCCTGGAACGCGCCGAAGGCCGAACTCGCGGCGGCCGCGGGGCCGAAGAGCCACAGGCTCAGCGCGATGACGATCGCGAGTCCCGCGGCTCCGCGCACCGCGATGAGCGGTTCGAGCCGCTTCTTCTCGACAGCGATGCCGGAGCGCGCGGTGTCCTTCAGCGCCCGTCGCCAGCTCACCGCGCCAGCGTACGCCGCGCGATGACCGACACCGGTGACCGATACCGATACCGATACCGATAGCGATAGCGATAGCGGTGACCGATACAGATGGCCGATGACCGATGACGAATGACGGATGGCCGATAGCCGATAGCCGATGACGGATGACGGATGACGGATGATCTACGAGCACCGCCACGCAACGGAAGTCCCCGCAAGCCGGACCCAGAAGCAGGTCCCGGAAGTCAGAGGTAAGCCATGCGCGCCCGACCGATAGCCGTCTCCGCACTCACCGCCCTCGTGGCGACCCTCGCCCTGACCGCCTGCGACGACGAGGGCAGCGGCGCCAAGGCGAACAAGGGGAACAAGAAGGCCGACAGCTCGGCATCCGCCGCCCGCTCCACCGCGTGCAGGGCCGACCAGGTCGGGCAGGAGGTCGCCGCGAGCGAGGCCCCGGCCGCCGGCGACACCGGGAGCGTTTCCGTCACCCTCACCAACCGTTCCGGCGGCGACTGCACCCTGGAGGGCTTCCCCCGCGTCGACCTGAACGCGGGCGGCACCACCTGGTCCCTCACCCCGGAGGAGTCCGCGAAGCCGGAGAAGCTGACCCTCAAGCCGGATGAGACCACCGCCTTCACGATCACGTACGTACGGGGGCCCGCGGGCGACGCGACGAAGGGTGCTGCCGTGAAGACCGTGAAGTTCGGCCTGCCCGGCGAGGGCACCGACCTGTCCTTCCCCTGGAAGTACGGCGAGGTCGCGCTGCTGAGCGAGAGCGAGCCGGACGCCTCGGTGGGCCCGCTCCAGCGCGTCGGCGACTGAGCCGCCGACCCGGAATCGCCGGGGTCACCGCAGCGGCGGCCGTGCCCTCACCTGGGCCCGGTCCGCCGCGGCGGCTCCTTCCTCCCAGCCGGCCGCGTCGTTGACCCCGCGCAGCCTGGTCGTGACGGTCGCCGGGAACATCCGCTCCGTCTCGTCCGCGACCGCCACGTCCCGGGCAGCCAGAACGGGCAGCAACGCCCCCTCACCGGCCGTCACCTGCCCCTCCGCCGCCTCCGCCAGCCGGTCGCCTGTGCGATGGGCGTACGCGGCGAGGAACGACTGACGGAAGGACTTCGTACGCTTCCTGCCGCCCGCCCGCTGTGCCGCCTCCGCCTTCGTCATCGCGGCGGTGGCCTGCACGAGGAGTGAGGTGTAGAGGAGTTCGACGGCCTCCAGGTCGGGTTCGAAGCCGACGACGGTCGAGAAGCCGAGGGCCTCGTTCCAGACCGCCCGGCAGCGGTTGGCCCCGGACACCGCGTCGAGGAGGACCGCCTTGGCCGTCTCGTAGGGCGGGTCGACGCCGATGCGGCAGGCGCCGGGCGCGTCCTTGGCGTGCGTACGGGCCGCGAGCAGCGCCTCGTCGATGCTGTGCCGCGCCATCAGCTCCTGCGCCTTGGCGCTGAGCGCCTCAGCCTCCTCCGGGAACCCGGTCGCCTCGGCCTTGGCGAGCAGCGCGCGGATACGGGTGAGCATGCGGGAGTCCTTCGGGGCGCCGGCCGCCGCCTTGGGCACGTCCACGTCCAGCGGCTCGATGGAGGGCAGGCGGAGCAGCAGCCGGTACAGCCCCAGTACGGCGGTGGCGTACGAGAAACGGTCGGTGCGGGGTTCGGGGCGGGGCCGGGCCTTCGTCCCGGAGACCCCGGCGGCCTCGGCGACCCCGGTGGTCAGCTCTTCGAGCTGTGCCGTCCAGCGCGGGCCGCGGGGCCGCTCGTTGCGGCGGCTCTCGTCGAGGATCAGCGCCGACACCAGGCGTATGTGTGTGTCGTCCAGCTCGCGGCGCACGATCCGTACGACATCGGCGGGTTGCCAGCCGCGCCGCCAGGCTCCCTCGATGAACTCCTCGCCCCGGCGGGCCAGTTCGGCGTCGGACGCGGGGTCGGAGGCGAGGAGCGAGGCGCCGGTGTCGAGGGCCGCGTCGGAATCGGCGTAGAGGGCGGCCTCGAAGGCGCGCTCCACGGTGCTGGGCGTACTGCTCATTCCTCGATCGTGTCACGCGTCGGGGAGGGGTCGGCCCGGCAAGTGTCAACTCGGGGTTGACGCCCTTCCACTGTCAACCTACGGTTGACGCATGACCACGAATCCACGTGCCACCACCTCCGTACGCCTCGACGATCTGATCGAGGCCATCAAGAAGGTTCACGAAGACGCTCTCGACCAGCTCCAGGACGCGGTGATCGCGGCGGATCACCTCGGCGATGTGGCCGACCATCTGATCGGTCACTTCGTGGACCAGGCCCGGCGTTCGGGTGCGTCCTGGACGGACATCGGCAAGAGCATGGGGGTCACCCGGCAGGCGGCCCAGAAGCGGTTCGTGCCGAAGGCGGAGTCGGACCTCGACCCCAGCCAGGGCTTCAGCCGCTACACGCCACGGGCCAGGAACGTGGTGATCGCCTCCCAGAACGAGGCCAAGTCCGCGGGCAACGACCTGATCCGCACCGAGCACCTGGTCCTCGGCCTGGTCGCCGAGCCCGACGGCCTCGGAGCGAAGGCGATCACCGCGCAGGGCGTCACCCTGGACGCCGTGCGCGAGGCCGCGACCGCCGCCCTCCCGCCGAGCGCCGATGACGTACCCGCGCTCATCCCCTTCGACAGCAACGCCAAGAAGACCCTCGAACTCACCTTCCGCGAGGCCCTCCGGCTCGGCCACAACTACATCGGCACGGAGCACATCCTGCTCGCGCTCCTGGAGCACGAGGCCGGCGCGGGCCTCCTCAGCGGGCTCGGCGTCGACAAGGCGGCGGCCGAGGCGAACGTCGCCGAGGCGCTGGAGACGGTGCGGAAGTCCCTCCAGGAGGACTGACCGGCCGACCACCGGGCAGTGCTTGTGCCCGGTGCCGGACACGGCCCCGAACTCACAGTTCAGGGCCGTTGTCAGACCCTCCTGCGAGACTCGCAGTCATGACCGACCGGTGGGCTCTCGCGCCGGCCGAGGACGGCGGCGCAGAGCTCGCTCCCCTCGGCCCCGACGGGCTGCCCGCCGGACCGGTCCTGCGGGAACCGGATCTCGCCGAGTCCGTACGGTCCCGGCCGGACGTCACGCGCTGGGTGTGGCGGTCGACGGCCGAGGTCTATCCGCGGCTGCGCGAAGCGGGCGTCCGCGTGGAGCGGTGTTACGACATGGAGGCCGCCGAGACCCTCCTCCTCGGCCACGAGGGGCGGCTCGGCGAACCCCGTTCGGCGGCAGCCGCCCTGGCCAGACTGCGCGGCGGCCCCGTGCCGCCCGATCCCCCTCAGCGCTCCGCCGAGCCCGGCTCGCAGTCCTCCCTCTTCGAGCCCCGCCCCGTCCACGTACCGCTGGAACAGCTCATCGAGGTGTACGGGCACCAGCAGCGAAGACACGACGCGGCCGCGCACCCCGGGCGGATGCGGCTGCTGACGGCCGCCGAGTCGGCGGGCATGCTCGTGGCGACCGAGATGAACGCGTCCGGGATGCCGTGGAGCGCGGACGTGCACCGGGACGTGCTGCACGAACTGCTCGGCGAGCGGTACACGGGCGGGGGCGAGCCGCGCCGCCTCGCCGAGCTGACGGACGAGGTGTCGGCCGCGTTCGGGAGACGGGTGCGGCCCGATCTGCCCGCCGATGTCATCAAGGCCTTCGCGCAGGCCGGAATCAAGATCAAATCCACTCGGCGCTGGGAGATCGAGACGATCGACCACCCGGCCGTGAAGCCGCTCGTCGAGTACAAGAAGCTGTACCGGATCTGGGTCGCCCACGGCTGGTCGTGGCTCCAGGACTGGGTGCGGGACGGGCGGTTCAGACCGGAGTACCTGCCGGGCGGGACCGTCACCGGGCGCTGGGTGACCAACGGCGGGGGCGCGCTGCAGATCCCCAAGGTCATCCGTCGCGCCGCGGTCGCCGACCCCGGCTGGCGGCTCGTCGTCGCGGACGCCGACCAGATGGGGCCGCGCGTCCTGGCCGCGATCTCCCGCGACCCCGGTCTGATGGAGGTCGCCGGGCGGGAGACCGACCTCTACCAGTCCGTGTCCGACCGCGCCTTCTCCGGCGACCGCGCACAGGCCAAGCTCGCCGTGCTCGGCGCGGTCTACGGCCAGACCTCCGGCGACGGCCTCAAGAACCTCGCACTGCTGCGCCGCCGCTTCCCCAAGGCGGTGGCGTACGTGGACGACGCGGCGCGGGCCGGCGAGGAGGGGCGGCTCGTGCGGACCTGGCTCGGGCGGACGTGCCCGCCGGCGGTGGGGTCGGACTCCTCGGGGGAGGAGGCCGGGATTCCGGAGAGCGAGCAGGTCGGCGTGCCGGGCGAGGGCGCCGAGCCCGGGGACGCCCAGGAGTGGGTGCCGGGGTACGCCTCCACCAACTCCCGTGCCAGGGGCCGCTTCGCGCGCAACTTCGTCGTCCAGGGCAGCGCCGCCGACTGGACCCTCCTCGTGCTCGCCGCGCTCCGCCGCACCTGCCGGGACATGGCGGCCGAGCTGGTCTTCTTCCAGCACGACGAGGTGATGGTGCACTGCCCGGCGGCGGAGGCCGACACGGTGGTCGAGGCCATCCGGGAGGCCGCGGAGCTGGCGGGGCGGCTGACGTTCGGGGAGACGCCGGTGCGGTTTCCGTTCACGACAGCGGTGGTGGAGTGTTACGCGGACGCGAAGTGAGCGGGGTGCGAGGTGAGCGGGGTGCGAGGTGAGCGGGGACGAAGCGAGAGGGGCGCACGCTGTCTGCCTCCCGTCGAGTTCTTGGCGGACGCGAAGTGAGAGGGGCCGAGGTGAGCGGGGGCGAAGCGAGAGGGCCGAGGTGAGCGGGGGCGAAGCGAGAGGGCCGAGGTGAGCGGGGGCGAAGCGAGAGGGCCGAGGTGAGCGGGGACGAAGCGAGAGGGGCGCACGCTGTCTGCCTCCCGTTGAGTCTCGCTCAACTCCCTTGCGTCAAAGGCCCGTTGAGTCGGATCAGCAACAGCTCCCGCAGTTCGTCGGTCACCGTGCTGTCGGTGCCGTCCAGGTCGTCGAGGGCCAGTTCCCACTGCTCGTACGCCTCGTCGGTGCGGCCCGCCGACCGGTACAGCAGGCCCTGCTGGTGCCGGGCGAGACCGGCGGTGTAGCGGTCGGCGCGCAGTTCGGCGCGGGCCAGCAGCAGGGCGCACTCGCGGGCGGCCCGCTCGGTGCGGTCGAGGCCGCGCAGCGCACGGACGAGACCGAGGCGGGTCTGGGAGCCGCTCTGCCAGTCGACCCCGTCCGAGACGCTCAGGGCACGGTCGAAGTGCTCCAGCGCACGGGCCGGTTCGCCGAGCGTGAGGTGGGCGTACCCGATGTTGCAGTGCCCCGACTCGCGGACCCGGGAGTCGCCCATGGTCTCGCCGAGCGCGAGGCTCCGCTCGTGCCACTCGATGGCGGCGCGCGGGTCGGAGTGCTCGTAGAGGTTGCCGAGGTTGCTGTAGGCGACGGCCTCGCCGTCCAGGTCGCCCAGCTCCCGCGCCAGCTCCAGGCTTTCCCGCAGGGCGAGTTCGCACTCGACGTACCGCCCCAGGCTTTCCAGCAGCAGCCCTCGGTTGTTCAGGCAGCGCTGGATGCGCGAGACGACGCCCAGGCCGCGCCAGCGTGCGAGGGCCTGGTCGGTCAGGACGAGCGCCTTGCCCGCCTGTCCCTGCATGAAGTAGAGGCCCGCCAGGTCGGACAGCGCGATCGCCTCGGCGGCGTCGTCCCCTAGCAGCCGCGCCACCTTCAGCGCCCGCCGCCCGAGCACCGACAGCTCGCGCAGCCGGCCACGGCGCTGCAGATACGGGAAGAGGGCGCGTACGAGGACGGGGACCAGCGGGGACGCGGCGGCGTGGCCCTCGACGAGCGCGACGACGTTCGCCACCTCGCGGTCCCCCCAGGCGACGGCCTCGGCGGCCGACGCGAACGGTACGGCCTCACTGCCGGTGTCGCCCGAACGCTCCGACTCGGCCGGTGTCGCACCCAGCCGGTTGTCGCGGTCGGCACCGGAGGGGATCAGGGCCGGTACGCACCGGCGGGCGGAGGCGATGTACCAGTGGAGGGCGATGTCGGTGGGGTCCGGGTTCGTGGAGCTGGAACCCGTGGGGCCGGAAGCCGTGAGCTCGGGGTCCGTTGGGCCGGGGGCCTCCCCCTCCGCCGCCTCCCGGGCGACCTCGCGGGCGAAGTCGCGTACGAGGTCGTGCGGGGCGTAGCGGCCGTACGCCGTCTCATCGAGGAGGGCGACGTCGACGAGACGGTCGAGGGCGGCCTCGGTCCGGCGTTCGCCGGTGCCCAGGAGCCGGGCGAGGAGCGGGACCCCGTACGTCGGCAGGTCGAGCGCGCCGATCCGGCGCAGGGCGAGGGCGGCGTCCCGGTCGGCCTCGCGGTCCGAGGCCCGCAGCGCGTCGAGGGCCACCGCGAGCGAGCGGCGCACGCTGAGGTCGTCGTACTCCAGGTGGTACAACCGTCCGTCGCTGGCCGCCAGTTGACCGGCGAGCGCGTCCGGCGTGAGGACCTGGCGGGCGGCGAGCCGGGCCGCGACGATCCGCAGTGCGAGCGGCAGCCGTCCGGTGAGACCGACGAGAGGGTGCGTACCGTCGAGGCCGTCCCGTCCGGAGACGGCCCGCAGCAGTTCGGCGCTCTCCTCGTCGGAGAGGGGGACGAGCGGGAAGCGGGTCACGCCGTCCAGCGCGGTGAGGGGCGAGCGGCTGGTGACGATCACCGCGCAGCCGGGACCGGCCGGCAGCAGGGGGCGGACCTGGGCGGCGTTCACGGCGTCGTCGAGTACGAGCAGGGTGCGGGTGGGCGCCAGGAGCGAGCGGAGCAACGCGCTTGCCGCGTCCGGGTGTTCGGGGACGCCCCGCGGTTCCACGCCCAGGTCGCGGAGCAGCGCGGCGAGGGCCTGCCCGACGGTGAGCGGCGGCACGCCCGGCGTGGCCCCGTGCAGCCGTACGTACAGCTGGCCGTCCGGGAACTCGGCCCGCAGCCCGTGCGCCACCTGCACGCCCAGCGCGCTCTTCCCGACGCCCGCCATGCCGCTGACCACGGCCACGCGAGGGTGGCCGGCCCCGGCCCCGGTCGACACGAGTGTGGCCCGCAGGCTGCCGATGGTCTCGGCTCGACCGGTGAAACAGAGGGGGGCGGGAGGGAGTTGGGCGGGGCGGGGGA
>NZ_JAPWHT010000471.1:0-7736 GCF_027270795.1 Streptomyces sp. ActVer | reverse complement strand
GGGTGCTCCACCTGCAGGCGGGTGTTGACCTCCAGGAAGGAGATCGTGCCGTCGGTGCCGACCAGGAACTCCACGGTCCCGGCGCCGACATAGCCGGCCTCCTTGAGGATGGCCTTGGAGGAGGAGTACAGCTCGGCGACCTGCTCGTCGGAGAGGAACGGCGCGGGCGCCTCCTCGACCAGCTTCTGGTGGCGGCGCTGCAGCGAGCAGTCGCGGGTGGAGACGACGACCACGTTGCCGTGGGAGTCGGCCAGGCACTGGGTCTCCACGTGGCGGGGCTGGTCGAGGTAGCGCTCGACGAAGCACTCGCCGCGGCCGAAGGCGGCGACGGCCTCGCGGACCGCCGAGTCGTAGAGTTCCGGGACCTCTTCGAGGGTGCGGGCCACCTTCAGGCCGCGCCCGCCGCCGCCGAAGGCCGCCTTGATGGCGATCGGCAGCCCGTGCTGTTCGGCGAAGGCGACGACCTCGTCGGAGCCGGAGACCGGGTCCGGGGTGCCGGCCACCAGCGGGGCGCCGGCGCGCTGGGCGATGTGCCGGGCGGCGACCTTGTCGCCCAGGTCGCGGATGGCCTGCGGCGGCGGGCCGATCCAGATCAGCTGGGCGTCCAGGACGGCCTGGGCGAACTCGGCGTTCTCGGAAAGGAAGCCGTAGCCGGGGTGGATCGCGTCCGCGCCGGAGTCCTTGGCGGCCTGCAGCACCTTGGCCATGTCGAGGTAGCTGGTCGCGGGGGTGTCACCGCCCAGCGCGAACGCCTCGTCCGCGGCCCGCACATGCAGTGCGTCCCGGTCCGGCTCGGCGTACACCGCCACGCTCGCGATACCGGCGTCTCGGCACGCCCGGGCGACACGAACAGCGATTTCGCCACGGTTGGCGATCAACACCTTGCGCACGTTGGCTCCCTCTCCTTGAAACAAGCCGAGTTTAGGGACTGCCGACACGACGTATCGACCCGTCCCCGGTGGTGAGCTTGCCCACACGGAGCGTGATACGAGGCCCGCTCGTCCGCGAAATCCCTTGTCGCACCGCGGTACGCAGGGGGCTTCCCAAGAACCCTAGCCCTCCGATGTGGCCAAGGTCTCTGTGAGAGCGTGCTGCGCCCCACTCCGTTTCTTTGTGGAGTCCCTACGAATGGCCCAACGAATCTTTGCCCTCCGTAGATCCCTTGTCCCGCGGTTTACCCGTTAGTAGCGTGCAGGCTGCTGAAGAAAGTCTGTGGCCCGAAGGGCCCCGTTGAGGGGCGGTGGTCGGGCGGCGGGTGGGAGTACTTGAGGTAACAGCAGTTTTGGTCGAGCGGCAGTCGGAAGAGGGTGGGGACCGGTGGTGCGCAGACCGGTGGCATGGGTGACCGCGATCGTGCTCTTCGCGGAGGCGATGGGCATCGCGTTGGTCAACTGGTTCATGGGGATCGTCGTAGACCGGCAGGACATGTCCCTGGCGGGGCTCGACTCGGACGTGATGTCCACGTCGTCGAAGGTCGCCGGCCTGCTCTTCGGCCTCTACTTCGCGCTCTGCGGTGTCGTCGCGCTGCGCGTGGCCCTGCGCGACCGCGCCCCCGCCGGCGTCGGCCGCATCCTGCTGTTCAGCGCCGCGGTGGTGCACGCCCTGCTCGGCGCGTTCACGGTGGGCCTGGTGGGCTGGGGAGCGTTCGTCTTCATGATGGTGGTGCTCGGGCTGATCGTGCTCATCTTCATGACGTACGACCGTCGCGAGGGCACCGTCTCCGACGCCGGGCCGGACGACGCCAAGCCGGACGGCGGCGCGACGGACGGTGGCACCGCGAACGGGGGTGGCGGCGGGACGCCCGTCATCCCGCCTCCGGCGCCCTCGACTTCCTGACCGCTGGTCCGGCACGTCCGTCCCGCCCCGCGCGTCACTTCTCGCGCGGGGTCCACAACTCCGTGATCCCGACGCCCAGTTCGGCCAGCAGACGGCGTACCAACGGCAGCGAGATCCCGATGACGTTGCCGTGGTCGCCGTCGATGCCGTCGATGAACGGGGCCGAGCGGCCGTCGAGCGTGAACGCCCCCGCGACATGGAGGGGCTCGCCCGAGGAGACGTACGCGGCGATCTCGGCGTCGCTGGGCTCGCCGAAGCGGACCACGGTGGAGGCGACCCCCGAGGTGTGGCGCCCGGCCGTCGTGTCCCATACGCAGTGCCCGGTCTGGAGCGTGCCCGCGCGGCCGCGCATCGCCTTCCAGCGTGCGGTCGCCTCCTCGGCGTCGGCGGGCTTGCCGAGCGCGTCGCCGTCCAGGTCGAGCACCGAGTCGCAGCCGATCACCAGGGCGCCCTTGACCTCCGGCCTCGCCGCCACCACGGACGCCTTCGCCTCGGCCAGCGCGAGTGCCAGTTCGGCGGGGGTCGGGGCGGTCACGGCGTCCTCGTCGACCCCGCTGACGATGACCTCGGGGGCGAGTCCGGCCTGGCGCAGCAGTCCGAG
This sequence comes from Streptomyces sp. ActVer, assembly GCF_027270795.1. NCBI lineage: Bacteria > Bacillati > Actinomycetota > Actinomycetes > Kitasatosporales > Streptomycetaceae > Streptomyces > Streptomyces sp. ActVer. The sequence goes on along the minus strand of NZ_JAPWHT010000471.1, from coordinate 5,299 downwards.
CCGGGCGGGGGACTGGGAGGCGAGGACGAGTCGGCGGCGTGGCTGATCAGTCATGCGGCCAGGGTATCGGCGGGGCCGGGGCGGCTCACATCACGCCGAGCACGATCATCGCGAGCACCGCTGCCAGCGCCATGAGAACGCCCAGCCGCCGCAACATGTCCTGCATGTCACGCAGTTCCTTGGGCGGCTCGTTCTCCGGGTCGGACCACAGCATGCCAACGATCGTGACTCCGCCGCGGGCGCGGGCGCCTGAGTACGCGTACTCATTTTGAGCAAAAGGGTCTGGGGTTTCATTAAGGCCTGCCTCCCTGCTACCGTTCCGGGCATCACTAAAGGGACTCTGATTCCATTAGGGAGCGGGTCCTGATCCTCTCAGGGAGGGATGTGCCGTGTTCACCACCGCCTGGACCGCCTCGCCCCAGCTGCCCAGCACGGGTTTCACGCCCAACTGGTCGCAGGAGGGCTTCTGGCGTCAGTCCCTGCGCCAGGTCGTCCGCCTCGGCGCGGGCGGCGACCGGATCCGTATCCGCCTGACGAACGCGTACGGGACCTCGCCGCTCCGGATCGCGGGCGCGACGGTCGCCCGTACGGCCCGCGGAGCCGCCGTGCGGCCGGACTCGGTCCGGCGGCTCACCTTCGCGGGGTCCGCCTCCGCCGAGGTCCCCGCGCGCGGGGAGATCATCGGCGACGCGGCCGAACTCGCTCTGGAATCAGGCGAATCGGTGACGGTCACCCTCCATCTGGACGCCGTCACCGGGCCCGCCACCTTCCACGCGCAGGCCTTCACCACCAGCTACCGGGGCGCGGGAGACCTCCTGGAGGACACCGGGGGCGAGGCCTTCGACGAGGTCAGCGAGTCCTGGTACTTCCTGTCCGGCGTCGACGTCTCGGCGGGGCGTACGGACGCCGTGGCCCTGTTCGGCGACTCGATCACCGACGGGTTCGGGTCCACGCCCGGTGCGAACCGGCGCTGGTCCGACGCCCTTGCCGAGCGCACGGGGCGGCCCGTGCTCAACGCCGGCATCGGCGGGAACCTGCTGCTCAACGACTCGGCCTGGTACGGGGAGAAGGGCGTCCGGCGGGTGGAGCGGGACGTGTTCGCGCTCGCGGGCGTCGACACGCTCGTCGTTCTGCTGGGGCTCAACGACATCGGCTTCAGCGAGACGGACGAGCAGCCGACCTATCGGCCCGCGCCGCTCGTGGAGGTGAGTGAACTCGTCGCGGGGCACAGGGAGTTGATACGGCAGGCCCGGGAGCGGGGGGTTCGGGCCGTGGGAGCGACCCTGCTTCCCTTCGGCGGGTCCGATCACTGGGGGGAGCGGGCGGCGAAGGTGAGTCACGAGCTGAACGAGTGGATTCGTTGCTCGGGGGAGTACGACGCGGTCGTCGATCTCCACCGGGTCCTGGGCGATCCCGCCTCGCCGGATGTGCTGTGTGGTGCGTACGACTTCGGCGATCACCTGCACCCGAATGATGTCGGGTACGAGGTGATGGCCGAAGCCGTCGCCGTGGTTCTTTGACCGCGGGTCGTGTGTGGCTGGTCGCGCCCACGCGGCGGAGCCGCATATGTCACAGCCCGGCACCCCTGAAGGGGCGCGGCCGTCTAACCGGGCCAGTACGTGCGGGCCCATGTCTGCGGGCCCGGGGTGGGCAGGCGCCTCTGTGCCACTCGGGACGGGTCGGACCAGGCCGGCCGGTCCTGGGGCGCGCCGGGCGGGGAGGTTGCCGCCGCCGCGGCGCGGGCCTGGACCACCGCCAGTGCGGCGGCCAGCTCCTCGGGGGTCGGGTTGCCCCTTACTACCTTGATCATGAACGTTCCCGCTCTCGACTCGTCTGCTCTCGACCGGCGTCCTACAGGGGGATGTTGCCGTGCTTCTTCGGCGGCAGGGACTCCCGCTTCGTACGCAGCGACCGCAGGCCGCGTACGACGTGGGAGCGGGTGTCGGACGGCAGGATCACACCGTCGATGTACCCGCGCTCGGCAGCCGTGTAGGGGTTGAGGAGCGTGTCCTCGTACTCCTGGATCAGACGGGCCCGGGTGGCCTCCTGCTCGTCGGCGGGGGCCGCGGCGATGGTGCGGCGGTGCAGGATGTTCACCGCGCCCTGCGCGCCCATCACGGCGATCTGGGCGGTCGGCCAGGCGAGGTTGAGGTCGGCACCCAGGTGCTTGGAGCCCATGACGTCGTACGCGCCGCCGAAGGCCTTGCGGGTGATCACCGTGATCAGCGGGACCGTTGCCTCCGCGTACGCGTAGATCAGCTTCGCGCCGCGGCGGATGATGCCGTAGTGCTCCTGGTCCACGCCCGGGAGGAACCCGGGGACGTCCACGAACGTGATGACGGGGACGTTGAAGGCGTCGCAGGTGCGGACGAAGCGGGCCGCCTTCTCGCTCGCGTCGATGTCGAGGCAGCCCGCGAACTGCATCGGCTGGTTGGCGACGATGCCCACCGGGTGGCCCTCGACCCGGCCGAAACCGGTGAGGATGTTCGGCGCGAACAGCGGCTGGGTCTCGAAGAACTCGGCGTCGTCCAGGACGTGTTCGATCACCGTGTGCATGTCGTACGGCTGGTTCGCGCTGTCCGGGATCAGCGTGTCGAGCTCGCGGTCCTCGTCCGTCAGGGCCAGGTCCGCCTCCTCCGGGAAGGCGGGCGGCTCGCTGAGGTTGTTCGACGGGAGGTAGGACAGCAGCGACTTGACGTACTCGATCGCGTCCTTCTCGTCGCCCGCCATGTGATGGGCCACGCCCGACACAGCGTTGTGCGTGCGTGCGCCGCCCAGCTCCTCGAAGCCGACGTCCTCGCCGGTGACCGTCTTGATGACGTCGGGTCCTGTGATGAACATGTGCGAGGTCTGGTCGACCATCACCGTGAAGTCGGTGATCGCGGGGGAGTAGACCGCGCCGCCCGCGCACGGGCCGACGACCAGGCTGATCTGCGGGATGACACCCGAGGCGTGGGTGTTGCGGCGGAAGATCTCGCCGTACATGCCGAGCGCCGAGACGCCCTCCTGGATACGGGCGCCGCCCGAGTCGTTGATGCCGATGACCGGACAGCCGGTCTTCAGCGCGAAGTCCATCACCTTCATGATCTTCTGGCCGTAGACCTCGCCGAGCGCGCCGCCGAAGACCGTGAAGTCCTGGGAGAACACGGCGACCGGGCGTCCGTCCACCGTGCCGTAGCCGGTCACGACCCCGTCGCCGTACGGGCGGTTGTCCGCCAGGCCGAAGTCCGTCGAGCGGTGCTGCGCGAACTCGTCGAACTCCACGAAGGAGCCCTCGTCCAGCAGCAGCTCGATCCGCTCACGAGCCGTCAACTTGCCCTTGGCGTGCTGCTTTTCGACGGCACGTGCCGAGCCGGCGTGCGTCGCCTCGTCGATGCGGCGCCGCAGATCCGCGAGCTTGCCCGCGGTGGTGTGGATGTCGATCTCATGCTGCTGTTCCGGCTCGGACATCGGGATGCGGCTCCCTGCCTGCTCAGTGGGGACGTGAGGGTGAGGTGACACGAGGTGCTTCGGACGTGCTGAACGCTGCTGGGCGGTGCTCAGCAGGGGGGTTGGCTACTCATCCGTAGCGTAGTGGCGTGCCTACCGTTCGGCAGTGCGGCGTTTACCACACACCCCTCCCCTTCGCGCTGTACGATCAGTGCGTCGCGACAGGACATGTCGGAGGGGTGGCATCACGAGAGTGATCGAGCGCCCGTGAACCTCAGCCCGTCAGGGCTGGAATCCGTCCCCTTCTGCGGGACGGAGGATGTCAAACCTAGGGTGGGTTGCATGACGACGCCACCAGGTGCACAAGGAAACCCGTCCAACGAGCCGGGTGAGCCGAGGTCGGGCCGCTGGTCCGACCTCGGCCGGCCTCCCCTCAACGCCGCCTCTCTGCGCCGGGCCCTGGTGCGAGACGGGGGACTGTGGAGTTCCCTCGACGTGGTGCCCGTGACGGGCTCCACCAACACCGACCTGGCAGGCCGCGCCGACGGACTCGCCGAGGGCACGGTCCTCGTCGCCGAGGAACAGGACGCTGGGCGGGGGCGCCTGGACCGCCAGTGGACGGCACCGGCCCGCTCCGGCCTCTTCTTCTCCGTCCTGCTGAAACCGACCGGGGTGCCGGTCGAGCGCTGGGGCTGGCTGCCGCTGCTCGCCGGGGTCGCGACGGCCACCGCGCTGTCCCGCGCCGCCGGGGTCGACACGGCACTCAAGTGGCCCAACGACCTGCTGGTCACGGTGGACGGCCAGGAACGCAAGACCGGCGGCATCCTCGCCGAGCGTGCCGGACCCGACGCGGTCGTCGTCGGCATCGGCATCAACGTCACGCTCCGCGAGGACGAGCTGCCCGTGCCGGGCGCGGGTTCGCTCCTCCTCGCGGGAGCGACGACCACGGACCGTGACACGATCCTGCGGGCCGTGCTCCGGTCCCTCGGCCAGTGGTACGAGAAGTGGCGCAGCGTGGGCGGCGACCCGGCCAGGTCCGGCCTCCAGGACACGTACGCCGCCGGCTGCGCCACGCTCGGTCGGGTCGTACGGGCCGAACTGCCCGGCGACAAGTCGATCACCGGAGAGGCGGTGGCCGTGGACGGCGACGGACGGCTGGTCCTGGCCACGGCGGAGGGCGTGCAGCAGCCCGTGGGCGCGGGGGACATCGTGCATCTGCGGCCGGCGGGCGACACGGGAGACGCGGGGGACCGGTGACGGACGTGCCCACAGGGGTGCGCGGGACACTTCGTGCCTGGTGGTGAGCAAGGAGCGCGTACGGGCCGTACGTGTGGGGGTGGGCCGCCGGACCTACGCGGGAGGAGTGGGCCTCGGGCCGTCCGGCCTCGGCGGTCGGGAGTGAGCCAGAGCACACCTGCCGTAGAGTTGAGGCCGGTCGATACCTGACCGCGGCAGATCGGAAGGGCAGCAGGCGTGACCGTCGACGACACGGGCTCCGGCACGGGTGACACCGCCTCCGACGGTGAGCCGGGGCGTACCACCGGGTCTGTCGCCGACACGGCGGCCGCACGCATCGATCGGGCCGAGGCGCACGCGCGGGTGGAGGAACAGGACCGAGTGGACGCGCAGGACGGCCGAACGGACCGGGCGGAAACGCCGGACCGGACGGAGACGCCGGACGGGCCGACGGGTGCGCCCGAGGCATCGGATCAGGCAGGTCAGCAGGAAGGTCAGCAGGCTGATCAGGTAGAGGCGTCGGGTGGGACGTCGGCCGCGGGCCGGGCGGAGGGCTCGGGCCGGATGGAAACCTCCGGCCGGGCGGAGGGCTCGGGCCGGGTGAAGACCTCGGGCCGGGTGGAGACCTCGGGCC
>NZ_JAPWHT010000470.1:0-7746 GCF_027270795.1 Streptomyces sp. ActVer | reverse complement strand
TGTTTGAGGGGTTGGGGGGTGAGGGTCGTGGGGATCAGCGGGCCGGTGGGGGCTGGTCGCGCAGTTCCCCGCGCCCCTTAAAAGCAGGGGCTACCGCCACGTCTTCAGGGCCGGTGGGAACTGCGCGACCAGCCCCCACCCACCCGCGGTGAATCTGACGACCCAGAACCGGCGGGGCATATATCTTGATCGACATGCCGACCAGCCCTTCCGCCAGTCCGCTACCAGCGTCCCGTACGGAATCCGACGGCTCGGCCGTGATCCGGGTCCTCAGCTACAACATCCGCTCCATGCGAGACGACACCGCCGCACTCGCCCGAGTGATCAGCGCCTGCGAACCGGACCTCGTCCTGGTCCAGGAAGCCCCCCGCTTCTTCCGGTGGCGCAAGAAACTGGCCCGCCTGGCGGCCGCGTCGGGTCAGGTGATCCTCTCCGGCGGTGGCACGGCATCGGGCCCCGCCCTCCTCTGCTCCCTGCGGGCGAGGGTCGAACGCACCGAGGACGTACTGCTCCCGCTCACACCGGGACTGCACAGACGCGGCTTCGCCACCGCGGTCGTCCGCTTCGGCGGCGCCCGTCTCGGCGTACTGAGCTGCCATCTCTCCCTGCAGAAGGACGAGCGCCACGAGCAGGGAGGCATGCTCCTCGACCGCCTCGCAGCCATGGGCACCCCGCACGCCGTCGCGGGCGGCGACCTCAACGAGCGACCGAACGGCCGCACCTTCAAGCGCCTCGCCACCGAGCTCCAGGACGGCTGGGCGGTGGCCCCCTGGGGCGCGGAGTACACCTCGACACCCGCCGACCCCCACCAGCGCATCGACGCGCTCCTCGCCACGGAGGGCGTGGAGGTCCTGGGCTGCGGCGTACCGCTCGGTCACCCCGGAGTGACGGAGGCCGATCTGAAGGCCGCCACGGACCACCTGCCGGTCCTGGCGGCCCTCCGGGTGCCCGCCTCCTAGGTCCGCCTAGGGCCGCTGCCTGGCCCGGTCGGTGACCGCCCAGCCGTCGAGGTACGTCAGCTGGGTGTAGGACTTCATGTCCGCGCCGTCATCCGAGGTACGACTGTCGCGCAGTCTGCCGCGCGCCCGGTGCAGCCGGGATCTGACGGTGCCGACGGGCACACCGAGGGCTTGGGCCACTTCCTCGTAGTCGAGGCCGGCCCAGGCCACCAGCAGCACCACGTCGCGGTGCCGGGCGGACAGCCCGGACAGCGCGGCCGCCAGTTCCCGGCGCACCCCTGTGGCGCCGGCCCTGGCGACCGCGCGATCCGCCACCGGCTCCTCGTGCTCGACGGCAGGCGGAAGCCGCGAGAGCGCCTTGAAACGGCGCGCCTCGGCTCTTCGATGCCGGCTCGCGAGGTTCGTCGCGATGCCGAACAGCCACGGGCGGGCGTCGGCCCGCTCCAGGTCGTACGTGTGGCGCCGCTGGAAGGCCGTCGTGAACGTCTCCGCCATCAGGTCCTCCGCCGCCTCGGGACCGAGCCGCCGGGCCGCGTAGCGGTGCACGGTGCCGGCGTGACGGTCGAAGAGCACGGCGAACAGCTCGGGCTCGTCCCGGGACCGTTCGATCACACGGGCGTCGCTCTCCTCGCGCCTCTCCTCGCGCGTGAGGACGCCCGGTCCGACGGTCATCGGGGCTCCTTTCGTTCGACTGAACGCCTCGAAGGCCTGGGCTTGTTCGGGTTGTCCACCCCTACTTCGCCGATCGGCGGGATCGAGTTCCGTCGAGGGTTCCGCAGCGGGGCCGCACCCACGCGAAAGCCCGCCCGGGTGCTTCTCCGGGCGGGCTTCCGTACGTACCTGTGCGCGGCGTCAGACCACCGCGCCGCGCCCCGGGTCGTCCTCGTCCTCGTCGTCGCCGCGCATGCGGCCCACCAGCGTGGCGAAGCCGCCGAGGAAGCCGCCGATGCCGATGGTGGCGAGCCACCAGGTCATGGTCCAGCCGAGCAGGACGGCGAGGAGGAGCAGGAGCGGGCCGCCGATCACGGCCAGCCAGGCGAACTTGGCCGTCGCGTCCGCGGCGGGCAGCGGGGGCGGCTCGGGCGGCACGAAGTGGCCCTCGTCGTCCTCGTCGAAGTCCTCCTCGACCGGTTCGGGCATCGCGTAGTCGCGCGGGCCGGAGACACCGGGCGCGAACGCGACGGAGCTGCCGAGCGGCTTCTCGGTCTCGGCGGAGGGCTCGTCCTCCGCCGCCGGCTCCGTGGCCTCGGTGGTGTCCGTGGAGCCCTTCGTTTCCTTGGGACCCTTGGAACTCTTGGAGCTCTTGGCGCTCTTCGTGTCGGTGTCGCCCGAGTCGTTCGTCTCGGGCTCCAGGAGCGCCAGGTCCTCGATGGACTTGAAGGGTTTGGCGCCGGGCGGGTCCGGCGGCTCGTCGCCGTACCCCGCGACGATCGCCTCCCACGCTGCGGCCTCGTCGAACGACGGGCCCTGTTCCTCGCCGGACGGCGCGTCCTTCTCCTCGGGTTCGCGGTCCGCGTCGTGCTCAGCCACCAGTGGCCGTCCCTTCCTGCTGACCCGCCTGGCCCGCGCCGGTCTCCTTGCCGGCGCCGGGTGCGAGCCGGGAGACGAAGGCGAAGCTCTCCTCGAAGATCCGGTCCGCGTCGTGGTCCAACGTCGCGACGTGGTAGCTCTGTTCCAGGAGTATCTCCGTGACATCCACGGACGACACCCGGCTGAGGATGCGGGCCGAGTCGGCGGGCGGCACGACATGGTCCTGCGGGCTGTGCAGGAGCAGCATCGGCTGCGTCACCTGCGGCAGCTCGCCGTCGACCAGCCGGAAGAAGTTCCGCAACGAGTGGGCCGCGTGCAGGGGCACCCGGTCGTATCCGACCTCGATACCGCCCTCCTTCGCGATGTCGCTGGTCAGCCCCTTCGTCGTACGGACGAGATGGCGGAGTACCGGAAGGGCGTACGCCGAAAGACCGTGCACCTTGTTCGCCGGGTTGACGACCACGATGCCGCTGATCTCGTCGCCGTGCTTGGCGGCGAGCCGCAGGGTGAGGGCGCCGCCCATGGAGAGGCCGAAGACGAAGACCTGGGAGCAGCGCTCGCGCAGGGCGCGCAGCTCGCGGTCCACCTCCGCGTACCAGTCCTGCCAGCCGGTGACCTGCATGTCCTCCCAGCGCGTGCCGTGCCCGGGCAGCAGCGGCAGCGCGACGGTCAGACCCCGCTCGGCGAGATACTCCGCCCAGGGGCGCAGCGACTGCGGAGAACCGGTGAACCCGTGGCAGAGAAGGACCCCGACCTCTCCGCCCTCGTGGCGGAACGGCTCGGCTCCAGGAAGGACCGGCACCTTCGGTCTCCTGTTCATTGAAGAGGGACGACTCATGGAAGAAGGACGCTCTTGGACGACGAAGGAAGGACGCTCTGCGAAGAAGGACGACTCATGAAGAGGGACGGCTGTTCATCGAGAACTGTTCATTCGGGAGAACGGTTCCCTGTTCATTCCGGGGCGACGCGACGACCACCCCGAAGCTTCGAGGCGTACTTCACCGTACGCGACCGCACTGACACCGACCAGGGCCGTCGGGCCCTTTGGCAGTGCTCCGGGTTAAGGTCTGACCGACAGACACAGGAGGCACTCGGTTGATCTACGGCGCAATGAAGTTTTCCATCGGAGGGCCTCTGAAGCTCGCTTTCAGGCCCTGGGTGGAAGGCCTCGAGAACATTCCCGCCGAGGGCCCGGCCATCCTGGCGAGCAATCACCTGTCGTTCTCGGACTCGTTCTTCCTGCCCGCGGTCCTGGACCGCAAGGTGACGTTCATCGCGAAGGCCGAGTACTTCACGACCCCCGGCGTCAAGGGCCGGATGACGGCCGCCTTCTTCAAGGGCGTCGGCCAGCTGCCGGTGGACCGCTCCGGAGGGCGCGGCGCGGGCGAGGCGGCCATCAAGAGCGGCGTGGACGTCATCGAGCGCGGCGAGCTGTTCGGCATCTACCCCGAGGGCACGCGGTCGCCCGACGGCCGCCTCTACCGGGGCAAGCCCGGCGGCCTCGCGCGCGTGGCGCTCGCCACCGGCGCTCCGGTCATCCCGGTCGCCATGATCGACACGGAGAAGATCCAGCCGCCCGGCAAGGTGATGCCCAAGCTGATGCGCCCGGGCATCCGCATCGGCAGGCCGCTGGACTTCAGCCGGTACAACGGCATGGAGCACGACCGGTTCGTCCTGCGCGCCGTGACCGACGAGGTCATGTACGAGATCATGAAGCTCTCCGGTCAGGAGTACGTCGACATCTACGCGACGGCCGCCAAACGGCAGATCGCGGACGAGGCGAAGGCGCAGAAACAGGCGCTCAAGGAAGCCCAGAAGGAAGCGGAACAGGCCCAGAAGGAAGCGCAGAAAGAAGCGCAGAAGGAAGCCGAGCAGGCGGAGCGGCAGACCGAGAAGGACGAGAAGGAACGGTCCGACTCCTAGACGCGGCCGTCGGGGGATGGGGTAGTGGGGGACATGGCCAAGCGCGAGAGAGTCATGAGAATGTCGGTCGAGCAGCCGCTGTGGCGTGCGCTGACCGGGTACCGCGTCCTGACGATGTTCTACGCGATCGGCCTCTTCGCCACCCACTACAGCAGCTTCGTCCGTCCCGAAGTGGCCATCGGCTACTACCTGGTGCTCATCGCGTGGACCTTCGCGACCCTGCCCAGGGTGGCCAACGCGGCCAGCTGCACCAAGCGCTTCCTCGCCGCCGACCTGACCATCGCGCTCACCGGCATCCTCCTCACGCCGGTCGCGGACGCCCACGACCGGATCGTGGACGGCGGCCCGACCCTCCCGTCGATATGGACCGCGGGTTCCGTGCTGGCGTTCGCGATCAAGGGCGGCTGGCGCTGGGCGGCCTTCGCCTCGGCGCTCGTCGGCGTCGCGAACGTCGTCCAGCGCGGCGCGCTCAGCCAGGACACCCTCCACAACGTGCTGCTCGTCTGGGTCGCCTCCATCGCCATCGGATACGTCGTCGAGGTGGCCCGCGCCTCCGAGCGCACCCTCGCCCGCGCCCTGGAGATCGAGGCCGCGACGCGCGAGCGGGAGCGGCTCGCCCGCGACATCCACGACGGCGTCCTCCAGGTGCTGGCCATGGTGCAGCGGCGCGGTGCCACGCTCGGCGGAGAGGCCGCGGAACTGGGCCGCCTCGCGGGCGAGCAGGAGGTCGCGCTGCGCACGCTGGTCTCGGGCGGGCTCGTACCGGTCTCACGCGTGTCCGAGGACGAGGCCGAGGGCGCCCTGGTGCGCGCGGTGGACGAGCCGGAGCCGGACGAGGGCGGCCCCTGCGACCTGCGCTCGCTGCTCGCCCCGTACGCCACCGCGAAGGTGACCTTCTCCGCGCCGGGCACCCCGGTGCCGCTCGACCCGGCCGCCGCGAAGGAGCTGGCCGCCGCCGTCGGGGCCGCCCTGGACAATGTCCACCGGCACGTGGGGGCGGACGCCCGCGCGTGGATCCTGGTCGAGGACGAGCCGGACGAGGTGATCGTGACCGTACGAGACGACGGTCCCGGCATCCCCGAGGGCCGGCTCGCCCAGGCCGAGGGGGAGGGCCGCCTCGGCGTGGCCCTGTCGATCCGCGGGCGGCTGCGCGAGATCGGCGGCACGGCCGAGCTGATCTCGGTGCCGGGCCAGGGCACGGAGGTCGAACTGAAGGTCCCGAAGGCGGACGTGACGGATGTGAAGGATGTGAAGGACCCGAAGGGTTCACGGGGGAAGGCGGAACAGCGATGACAAGGGCGACGGGGAAGACGACGAGGATGACGACGGGCGGGGCGACGGAGGCCATGGCGAAGGCAGGGCGGCGATGAGTGACGGACAGGGCCCGATCAGGGTCATGGTGGTGGACGACCACCCCATGTGGCGCGACGCGGTCGCGCGTGACCTGGCCGAGTCCGGGTTCGACGTGGTCGCCACGGCGGGCGACGGCGAGCAGGCGGTGCGCCGTGCGCAGGCCGCCGCCCCCGACGTCCTCGTCCTCGACCTGAACCTTCCGGCCAAGCCCGGTGTGCAGGTCTGCAAGGAGCTGGTCGGGGTCAATCCCGCCCTGCGCGTCCTGGTCCTCTCCGCGAGCGGCGAGCACGCGGACGTCCTGGAGGCGGTCAAGTCGGGGGCCACCGGCTATCTGCTCAAGTCGGCGTCCACGGACGAGCTGATCGACGCGGTGCGCCGCACGGCCGTCGGCGACCCCGTCTTCACGCCCGGGCTCGCGGGCCTGGTCCTCGGCGAGTACCGCAGGCTCGCCTCCGACCCCGGACCCGCCACGGGCGGCGACGAGCCCAGGGCTCCGCAGCTCACCGACCGGGAGACCGAGGTGCTCCGGCTGGTCGCCAAGGGCCTGAGCTACAAGCAGATCGCCGAGCGCCTGGTGATCTCCCACCGCACGGTCCAGAACCATGTGCAGAACACCCTCGGCAAGCTCCAGCTCCACAACCGCGTGGAGCTGGTGCGCTATGCCATAGAGCGGGGCCTCGACGACGCGTAAACCGTCCGTGTCCCACCAAAGAGTGAAGACGCATGATCAACCCCCGCACAATTCACCGGAATTGACCTTCCGGCCTCTGCTGAAGTGACCTGGATCACTATTAGCGTGAGTCCCATCAGCCAACCGCGGCGAAGGGACTTTTCCATGCGGGTCGGAGTACTGACCGGAGGCGGCGACTGCCCCGGGCTCAACGCCGTCATCCGGGGCATCGTCCGCAAGGGCGTTCAGGAGTACGGCTACGACTTCACCGGCTTCCGGGACGGCTGGCGGGGCCCCCTGGAGGGCGACGCCGTCCGGCTCGACATCCCCGCCGTGCGTGGCATCCTGCCCCGCGGCGGCACCATCATCGGCTCCTCGCGCACCAACCCCCTCAAGGTCGAGAACGGCATCCGCCGGATCAAGGAGAACCTCGCCAAGCTGGAGGTCGACGCGCTGATCGCGATCGGCGGCGAGGACACGCTGGGCGTCGCCGCGCGTCTGACGGACGAGTACGGCGTCCCGGTGGTCGGCGTCCCGAAGACCATCGACAACGACCTCTCCGCCACGGACTACACCTTCGGCTTCGACACCGCCGTGGGTATCGCGACCGAGGCGATCGACCGGCTGCACACCACCGCCGAGTCGCACATGCGGGTGCTCGTCTGCGAGGTGATGGGGCGGCACGCGGGCTGGATCGCGCTCCACTCCGGCCTCGCGGGCGGCGCGAACGTCATCCTCATCCCCGAGCAGCGGTTCGACGTCGACCAGGTCTGCGCGTGGGTGACCTCGCGCTTCAAGGCCTCGTACGCGCCGATCGTGGTCGTCGCGGAGGGGGCGATGCCGAAGGACGGCGACATGGTCCTCAAGGACGGGTCGCTGGACTCCTTCGGGCATGTCCGTCTCTCCGGGGTGGGGGAGTGGCTGTCCAAGGAGATCGAGCGCCGCACGGGCAAGGAGGCCCGCACGACGGTCCTCGGTCACGTGCAGCGGGGCGGTACCCCGAGCGCCTTCGACCGCTGGTTGGCCACCCGCTTCGGCCTCCACGCCATCGAGGCCGTCCGCGACGGCGACTTCGGCAAAATGGTCGCCCTCCAGGGCACCGACATCGTCCGAGTCCCCATCGCCGAGGCCACGGCCCGCCTGAAGACGGTGGACCCCCGCCTCTACGCGGAGGTAGGAGTCTTCTTCGGCTGACCCGAACTCCCCTCGCCCCCGCCGCCCCTACCCGTCCCGTCCTTGGGGGCTGCCGCCCCCAGGCCCCCGCATCGGCCTGAACGGCCTCGTCCTCAAACGCCGGACGGGCTGGGTGGG